>NZ_JBNYXW010000039.1:0-6005 GCF_051380875.1 Janthinobacterium woesei | reverse complement strand
CGCAAAGATATCCATCGGGTCCATGAAGGCAGAGCCCATGATGCCGAACATGTCGGTCACGCCATTGGCGGCCAGGGTTTCCACGAACGCCTCGGAAGGCGTCATCTTTTGCGGGCCTGCTGGGACGGCTGGGGTGGCCGCTGCGGCGGCAGCTTTTTGCTCGGTCATGTCATTCATGGGTGTCTCCGGTCTGTGGTGATGAACTCTAGTGAAATTATCAAAAAACGGTATGTTTTGTTCCGAAATTTGATATACAATTCAATTTAAGCGTTCAGGATTCAAAAGTCAAACAGAATTTCAAGGAAACGGTACAATTTGAGTTCGAAAATGAAATAACACAACAGACACCCAACCGAGGCCACCATGGACATGATTTCATCCCCAAAACTTGAGCCAGAAAAACTGGAAGGCGACACGCCCACGATGCGCTTGTTTGCCTTGCTGGAAGTGATTGCCGAGAAAGACCAACTGCTGTCGCTGCAGGCGCTGGTGGAAGAAACAGGCTTGCCCAAGCCCACCTTGCACCGCATGCTGCAACAGCTGGAAAGCGTGGGCGTGCTGCAGCGCGAAAGCGATGGCCGCCACTACAGCACGGGCGTGCGCCTGCGCCGTCTGGCCTCGAACCTGTTGATTAACAACACTTTCCATGGCGCCCGCCGCATGGTCTTGCGCCGGCTGGTCGAGGAAGTGGGTGAAAGCTGCAACCTGACTGCCTTCAGCGGCAGCGAAGTGGTGTACCTGGACCGCGTGGAAACGGCGGCGCCCCTGCGCTTCTACCTGCATCCCGGTTCGCGCGTGCCGGCCCATTGCTCGTCGAGCGGCAAGCTGTTCCTGGCGCAAATGACGCCAGTGCAGCGGCGGCGCCTGCTGGGCCATATGGAATTGACACGCTTTACGGACAAGACGGAGACAGACCCCGTCAAGCTCGAACGCGAACTGGAAGTGGTGCGCCGCAATGGCTATGCGCTGGACGACGAGGAATTCCTGCCCGGCCTGCTGTGCGTGGCCGTGCTGGTGCCGAACCCGAATGGCCGCTCGAACCTGGCCGTGGCGATCCAGGCGCCCATCATCCGTTTGACGCACGACAAGGCTTTACATTTCTTGCCAGCATTGCAGCGCGCCGCGCAAGCCCTGGCCGCCATCGAATCGGAAACCATGCCGACGACGGGTGGCGACGACGACGCATTGCAAACCGGCAACTCAGCAGGTAATTCAGCAGGTAATCCATAACCGGCCGCGGCGCCCATGCTGCGGCTTTACCAGGAGAACAAGGTGCCAGATTCACGCCAACATCCCCCCGCCGCGCCAGCGCCAGCTCAAACTCAAGCTGCGCACAGCATGCAGTCCGTGCGCAGCCTGTTCCAGATCGACAGCGACCTGCTCGTGCCCGTATTCACGCAGCGTGATCCGCACGTGTCCGACATCGACCCCGCGTACCGCTTCAACAAGGATGTAACGCTGGCGATCCTGGCCGGCTTTACCCACAACCGCCGCGTGATGGTGCAAGGCTTGCACGGCACGGGCAAGTCCACGCATATCGAGCAGGTGGCGGCGCGCCTGAACTGGCCCTGCGTGCGGGTCAACCTGGATGGCCACATCAGCCGCCTCGACCTGGTGGGCAAGGACGCCATCGTGCTGCGCGAGCAGCAGCAAGTGACGGAGTTCCAGGAAGGCATCGTGCCCTGGTCCCTGCAACGCCCCGTGGCGCTGATCTTCGATGAATACGATGCGGGCCGCCCCGACGTGATGTTCGTCATCCAGCGCATCCTGGAGCGCGATGGCAAGTTCACCCTGCTCGACCAGAACCGGGTCATCACGCCGCACCCCCACTTCCGCCTGTTCGCCACCTCGAATACGGTGGGCCTGGGCAACCTGAACGGCATGTACCACGGCACGCAGGTGCTCAACCACGCGCAGATCGACCGCTGGAATATTGTTGCCACCCTGAACTATTTACCGCAGGCGGAAGAAACGCAGATCGTGCTGGCCCGCGTGCCGGCCATGAACGACGAGGCGGGCCGCCAGCTGGCGGGCGCCATGGTGGCCGTGGCCAGTCTCACGCGCAAGGGCTATGCGGCGGGCGACCTGTCGTGTTTGATGTCGCCGCGCACGGTGATCACGTGGGCGGAAAATTGCCAGATCTTCCGCGATCCGGCGCTGGCCTTCCGCCTGTCCTTCCTCAACAAATGCGACGAAGCCGAACGGCCGATGGTGGCCGAGTATTACCAGCGCTGTTTCAACGCGGAATTGCTGGCGACGGCGCCATGAGCGTTGACGCGACATTACCGGCAGCCTACACGCGCGCGCAGCAGGAAACGGATGAACTGTGCGCGGGCGTCATCCGCGCCCTCAGCGGTCAAGCAGCCATTCGTTACCGGGGCCGGCGCCTGCACGACGGCCACCGCCCGCTACCCATCCACGCTGCCCATTTGCAGCCCGACGCCGCGCTGCAGGATTTGCCGTCGCTGCGCGGCGCCGCCGACAGCGTGGCCCTGCGTTTGCTGCATACGGATGCCGCCCTGCACAAGACATTGCATCCAACCGCACCGGTCGCGCGGCTCGTCTTCGAGCTGCTGGAACAGTTAAGAGTGGAGACGCTTGCGCCAGATCAACACGCGGGCGTCATCCACAACCTGCGCCACCGCTTCACGGCCTGGTCGCATGCTTTTTACGATTCCGGCCTGGCCGAAGGCGCTTCGGGCTTGCTGCTGTACACAGTGTTCCAGATTTGCTGGTCGCGCTTGACGGCGCGGGCCGTGCTGGAAAGGACGGAAGATTTCATCGAGGCCACGCGCTGGTCGATTTCCTCGCAATTAAGTAGCGACCTGGCTGGCCTGCGCCGCCACCGAGCGGACCAGGCCAGCTATGCACGCCACGCGCTGGCCATCGCCCACGCCGTCGATGCCATGCTGAAAGGCGCACAAGCGGCGCAGGACGGCCAGCAAGACGCGGCCGTGGATTCCAAGGCGCAGGCGGCCTTCAAGCTGCTACTCGATTTCGACAGCGACAATGACAACCTTCCCGATAGCGCGCCGCTGGGCGAGAGCCGCGCCTTCACCGATGGCAACGCCGATGGCGGCTACCGCGCCTATTCCACGGCGTACGACCGCGAGGAACGCGCAGGCGAACTGGTGCGCGGCGCCCTGCTGCTGGAATACCGCGAACGCATGGATGCGCACATCGCCAGCCTAGGCATCAACACGGCCCGCCTGGCGCGGCGCTTTACCCAATTGCTGGCCATGCTCGAGCGCGAAGGCTGGTCGTTTGGCGAGGAAGAGGGCTACATCGATGGCCGCCGCCTGGCGCAGCTGATCAGCTCGCCTTCGGAGCGCCGCTTGTTCCGCAAGGAGCAATTCCTGCCCCAGGCCGATTGCCTGGTGAGTTTTCTTGTCGATTGCTCCGGCTCCATGAAGACGCATGCGCAGTCCGTGGCCGTGCTGCTCGACATATTGCTGCGCGCGCTGGATCAGGCTGGCGTCAAGACGGAGTTGCTGGGCTTTACCACGGGCGCCTGGAATGGCGGGCGAGTCAAGCGCGACTGGATGCGTGCCCGCTCGCCCGCCAACCCGGGGCGCCTGAATGAACTGGTACACATGGTATTCAAGGATGGCGGCACCAGCTGGCGCCGCGCGCGCCCCGACATCGCGGCCCTGTTGAAAGCGGACTTGTACCGCGAAGGCGTCGATGGCGAAGCCGTGGACTGGGCTTGCCAGCGCATGCTGGCACGGCCAGAGCGCCGGCGCATCTTGCTGGTGGTGTCCGATGGTTGCCCGATGGATACGGCCACCAACCTGGCCAACGACGAGTTTTACCTGGCCCAGCATCTAAAGCAAGTGGTAGCGCGCCGCGAGGCGCAAGGCGCCGTGGAAATCTGCGGCCTGGGCCTGGGGCTGGACCTGGGCGCCTACTACAGCCGCAGCCTGGCCACCACCCTGCCCGCCTCGCTGAACAATGAACTGTTCAGCGAGATCGCGCAGTTGATCGGCGGCGGCGGGCGCAAACGCTAGGGCAATAGTTGCGGCACGGCCGCCGCCATCAGCGAGATGCCTATCAAGGTCAGTACGGCAAACGCGATGCGGCGCATGCCGCGCTGGGCGATCGGCGGCGGGTAGCGCTTGCCAGCCATGGTCGCCAGCACACCCACGGGCAGGGCCACCATGCATAGCAGCAACACTTTCGCGTCCAGCTGGCCCTGGCTGCCCGCCATCAGGGAGCGCCCGCCCGCGCTGACGGCAAACAGGAAGATCAGGCTGTAGCGGATGGTGGTCAGGCTCATTTCCTGGCGGTAAAACTGATACACGAGCGGTGGCCCAGCCAGCGAAAACAGGCCGGAAAACAGGCCGCCGCACATGCCGCTGATGAAGAAACTGCGCTGGTCGGCCGCGCCGGGGCCAGGCGGCGCCTGCAGCAAGATGCTGACGCCGCCATACACGATGGCCGCGCCCAGCAGCAAGCGCAGCAAGGGTTCATATGCCTGGTCCAGATAGCCGAGCAGCAAGACGCCGGCCGCCATGGCCGGCAGCAAACCGATGCTGGCGGCGCGAATGGCGCGCCAGTCCAGGTGGTGCATAGCGCCCGGCAATGCCACCAGGCAATTGGCCAGGGATAATAAACTGACGAGGGCCGCCAGCGTGGGCACGGGCGCCAAGCCCAAGCCGCTGGCCACGCCCATGACGATCATGCCCAGCCCAAAACCCGTGACGGTCTGGAAATACGTGCCCGCCGCCACCACGCACAGCAGCGCCAGCACGGGCAGGCTGAACAGAAAGTCAGCGTCCACCCTGGGCCTGTACGGCCGTGACCGCAATGACGTTATAGACATCCTCGGCACTGCAGCCGCGCGACAGGTCGTTGGCTGGCTTGTTCAAGCCTTGCAGCAGCGGGCCGATGGCGACGGCGCCGCCCATGCGCTCGGCCATCTTGTAGCCGATATTGCCCGCATCGAGGTTCGGGAACACCAGCACGTTGGCACGCCCGTTGACGACGGAATCCTTGACCTTGCGCTGCGAAATCTCGGCCACGATGGCCGCATCGAGCTGCACGTCGCCATCGATGGCCAGCAGCGGGCGCTGCGCCTTGACCTTGGCCGTGGCCGCATGCACCTTGTCGACGGCTGCGTGGTGGGCGCTGCCGCTGGTGGAAAACGACAGCATGGCCACGCGCGGCTCTTCCATCAGCAAGGCTTGCGCGCTGTCGGCGGCGGCCATGGCGATGTCGGCCAATTCCCCGGCCTTCGGATCGACCACCAAGGCGCAGTCGGAAAAGATGAAGCCGCCCTTCAGGTTGTGGAACGGTTCGCACAGCATCATCAGGAAAAAGCTCGACACGAGCTTGAACGCCGGATCGACGCCGATGATCTGGATGGCGTTACGCACCACGCTGGCCGTCGTGTGCACGGCGCCCGCCACGCAGCCATCGGCGTCGCCCAGGCGCACCATCAGGTTGGCGTAGCACAAGGGATCCTGCACGGCGATTCTCGCCTGCTCCACCGTCATGCCCTTGGCTTGGCGCAACAGAAACAATTGCTGGGCATAATGTTCCGCCTCGCTGGACGCAGCCGGGTCGATCAGGCGCACGCGCCCCAGGTCCAGCGCGTGTTCGCGCGCCAGCGCCAGGATGGCAGCGGGCTTGCCGACGAGGGTGATATGCGCCAGGCCTTCGCTGCTGGCGCGCGTCGCCGCTTGCAGCACGCGCACATCGTCGCCCTCGCACAATACGATGTTTTTTGGCACGGCGCGGGCTTGGGCTATGATGCGGTGCAAGGCTTTCATGGGCACTCCAATTCGGTAAAAAAATGCCGGAACCATGGCAGCATGAAGATGGCTCCGGCATACAAAACCCGGCGGACCGGGGTCATACAAGGGAGGGGCTGACTGCTGACTGATTACACGTAGTCTTTGTACTTGTCCAGGTGACGGATGGGCTTACTCAGCGCATCACGGCGGAACGGGTCGCCCAGTTCGCGCGTGCACATGATTTCGATGATGGTAGTCTTGCCTTCATTC
>NZ_JBNYXW010000038.1:0-6363 GCF_051380875.1 Janthinobacterium woesei | reverse complement strand
GCTTTCGCGCTATCGACAAAGCGTTGTGTTTGTCAGCTGCGAAGAAGGAAGAGTATGAAGCGTTTCGGCTACTTTGTCAACCTTCGTTTTTCAGCGCATTGCGCTTAAAAACTTACTACCCAGCCCCTGAAGGCTGTCCCTTTTGTGCCGCAAACTAGTGCGTCTCATCGGGGAGGCGAACTATAGCAAAGCCCCTCGCAGGCGGCAAGCTTTATTTCAGCAAGTCTGCAATCGCCATGCCAACATCGGTCGTACTGGCGTTGCCACCCATGTCGGGCGTGCGCGGACCGTGTTCGAGTACCTGTTCGATGGCGCGTAAAATCGCATCATGCGCGGCCCTGTAATTGGCATCGCCATTGCCCAGGAAGTCGAGCATCATGGCGCCCGACCAGATCATGCCGACCGGGTTGGCGATATTCTGGCCATAGATATCCGGTGCGGAGCCGTGTACTGGTTCGAAAAGGGACGGGAAAGTGCGCTCGGGATTGATGTTGGCCGACGGCGCAATGGCGATCGTGCCCGTGCAGGCAGGGCCCAGGTCGGACAGGATGTCGCCAAACAGGTTCGAGGCCACGACCACATCGAAGCGCTCGGGACTGAGTACAAAACGTGCCGCCAGAATATCGATGTGGTACTTGTCCCAACGCACATCGGGAAACGCTGGCGCCATCGCTTCCACCCGCTCATCCCAGTACGGCATGCTGATGGCGATGCCATTCGACTTGGTGGCCGACGTCAGGTGTTTCTTGGGCCGGCTTTGCGCCAGCTCAAACGCATATTGCAGGATCCGGTCCACACCCTTGCGCGTAAAAATGGATTCCTGCAGCACCGTTTCGCGCTCCGTGCCCTCGAACATGCGCCCGCCCACGGAAGAATATTCTCCTTCCGTATTTTCACGCACCACATAGAAATCGATATCGCCCGGTTTTCTATTCGCCAGCGGGCACGGAACGCCAGGCATCAGCCGCACGGGCCGCAAGTTGACGTATTCATCGAATTCGCGGCGAAATTTCAATAATGATCCCCACAGCGAGATATGGTCAGGCACTTTGTCTGGCCAACCCACGGCGCCAAAATAGATGGCGTCGAAATCTTTGAGCTGCGCGAACCAGTCCGATGGCATCATTTGGCCATGTTCCAGGTAATAGTCGCAATTCGCCCATGCCATTGTGGTGAACTGCAGGTCGATATGGAAACGGCGTGCGGCGGCCTCGAGGACACGCAAGCCCTCCGGCATGACTTCATTGCCTATGCCATCGCCGGCGATGACTGCGATTCTGTGTGTGGCCATGGGTAATCCTGTTGGTGAGATGCGATGCACGCCAGCTTTTACACCAGGCGCGCCACATCCGGATACAGGCGTGCCAAGGTATCGGACGCAATGGCCGTGATGACAGGCAAGACACGCTCGACCGCCTGCTCCGGTGATTTTTCCCGACGCACTTCTTTCCATAGCTCTAATAAAGCACCATCATGGCGCGCCACCGCTTGCTCGACTTCATCTTGCCAGAATGCCGGCGCTTCGCTTTCAACGAAATTGCCCCGGCCACGGCCAAAGTGCGCGACGGCCAGATAGCGCAGTACACCCGCGACCACCAGGGTGCGCAGGAAAGCATCGGTAAATTGCATGATGGGTTCATTGCGGTCCGTGCTGGAGTTAAAACCCCAGGCGGCGCCCGCGAACGTCAATGCACCGACCACGCCGCCCAACAAAGCGCCCGTACCCAAGGTCAGGCCACCGGAAATCAGGTCAGCCGACAGTCCCGTCGCCGCGCCGGAAATCATGGCGCCCAATAAACCCGCTTGCGCCTTGTCGATCGGTGCGCGGACGGCGAAATTTTCCCGCACCCGAGCATTGATCTTATGCGCATCGGTGGGGTCGAGTTTGTGCAGGATCAATAGTTCACGCGTGGTCACGCCGCTGCGCGCATTAAGCCGCGTCACGAGGTTGGCCATGGCCTTTTCCTGGCGCAGCTGTTCTTCATTCTTGCCGATACCCACCGCCTGCAAGGCCGATTTCAACAAGCCCCTGGAGATGGGGTCGATCGCCTCGCTATCCTGCGCCGCTACCGCCAGTTGCGTAGCCAGCAAATGCATGGCCTGCTGGAAACGCGCCGCATTCTGCGCTTGCCAAGTCGCAAATAGTCGCGCATAACCAGCCTGTTGCGATTGCGGCAGCAATTTGCCCACGGCTTCGTAAAACACGCGCTCATGCACCCAACAGCGGGCGAAAGCGTCGAGCGCCAAGACATCGCGCACAATGGGATACTGCTGCAAATGCTCGCGCCAGCGCGCCTGTTCGCTGTGTTCTGCATCGCCCGACCATGGCGGCCCCATCTGATTAAGCAAGACCACCACGGGCTTACCCAGCCATTCAAGGATTTTCATTTCCGCCGGCAAGTAGCCCGCATCGCGCGGGTTTTCCGAGGAATTGACCAGGTACAGCACCACGTCGGCCGCATCCTTGGCCGTGCGCAAGGCCTGCTGGCTGAGCCAGAAGGGACGGTCGCGATAACGGTCCAGCACTTCGCGCAGGAACCAGCCGATGGGATTGCCTGACTGGCCCAGGCGCTTGAGTAGGCGCACGGAGTCGCCAAAGCCGGGCGTGTCCCACAGTTGCAAGGCATCGCCCTGCGGCGTGGCCAGCAAGGTATGCGATTCTGCAAACACCGTCACGTGGGCGGCGTCGCGCACTTCGCCGATATCCACGCCCACCAAGGTGCGCGCCAGAGTCGTCTTGCCATTATTTGTATGCGAAATCAGCGCAAACTGTATCTGCACCGCATCATCCTGTCCGTCTTTATTCATATTCACACTCATACTGCTGCCGACACTTTCAGCCCGATACCGGCGTCGAGCGGATGCAGGGCAGGATTGAGCAAATTGACCAGGGTGGCCGTCGTCTTGTGGAATTGGCAGAACTGTTGCCACAAGGCCACGCGTTCCGCCAGGCGGGCGCCATTGTCCACCTGCTCGCCAGCATGCTCAAGGTAACTGGAATCGTCGATCAGGACGGCAATGCCGCGCGTCGACGACTGCACCAGATAATCGAGAAAGGCGCCGTGATTTTCCTTTTCCGGCGTCGCCGTCAGATTGAACAGCACGGCCGTGATATTGACTTGCGGATCATTCAAGTCCGTGCCGCGCAGGACTTCCTGCGGCTCTTCGCCATAGGACGTCGATGGCCGCAGCATCATGCGCCCCTGCTCGCCGAACAGCATGATGGACAGCTGGCCCAAGCCCTTGTGACGCGCCTCATCGACGGTAAAGCTGTAGGGCAAAACGCGCAGCATGCCCCCCGTGGCCACGCCGATGCTTTCATTGAGCTTGCGGAAATACGGTTGATCAAGATCAAGCGGGAAGTGTTTCGCCAGGCGCGCGGCGCGCCAGTTGCTGGCCAGGGCCAGAATCAGGCGCGGCACCACCACCAGCAGGAAAATCGTTGCTGCATACAAATGTACCCAGCGCGCGCCGCCTTCCACGGTGGTGGTTTGCGGGAAACGCAGCGCTTCGATTTCCGCCAGCGAAAAGCCTTGCAGATGAAACAAGGCGAGGGCTGGCGCAAACAAGGTCGAGAGCAGGCTGTGCACCTGGCTGGCATTCAAAAAAGTGCTTTCCCAGCCGGCCGCATATTGCGAGAGGAAGCCGCGCGCATACAGCGAGGCAACGGCACCGATGGCAAACATGGCGGCGCTCAGGTGGATGGTGCGGCTGAGACGAGCGGCAGTCAGCTTGGCGCTCAGGTGCGCCCATTCGCCCATGAAACTGAGCAAGCCCGTCGACAAGGCGTGCGGCAGCTTGCGCGGCAAGGCCAGGCGGCCAACGCTCAGGTGGCGTACCAACCCTGCTTTCGGCCAGCCCAGCTGATGTGAAGGAATGCACAGCCAGATCAGCAAACCCAGGTAGACCAGCACATTCCAGGCGATAATCAGCAGCAAGGGTGCCGACAACAAATCGACGCGATGGGGATCCGTGATGCGGTCGAGTCCGGCTCCCAGCAGCAGGGCCAGCAGGGGCAAGACCAGCGCCAGGGTTTTCATGCCGTTGCGGCGTTTCGCAAAAGCGGCGAAAGCGGGTGTGCGCTCGGTGATCCGCTTGAGGATCAGTTCGGAGCGCTGTTGCAAGAAGTCATCACCCGTAACTTCGGCCTGCTTGCCGGAAGCTTGCCATTGGGCAAGCTCGCGCGCGCTGCGGCTGGCATACATGCGGTCGTCATCGCTGAGGACTTCTTTTTTCTGGTCAGCCGTCTCGATAGCCCGAACCAATACCACATCTCTCGCAATCTGCTCGTTCATGGTGCTCCTGTTTTTGTATGAAACGACAACTCGACAGGCAGATTGTGACGTACTTTTGTGTTTCAGGCCAACGCGTCGTCGGCTTTCAACAGTTGATACAGCAGATAGACGAAGAAGGAGGCGATCCAGGCCGACCACAAGGTATGCGTAAAGAACTGTGCACCTTGCATCTGTTGCAGCCAGCCAACTCCCAAGCCGCACAGCAACATGACGCCGGCGGCCAAGGCCGCCAAGCGGGGTTGGCGCGGCCAGAAAAACAGCGGCAAGGCAAGCAGACACCAAGCATGGCTCGCCTGTGTGGCAGGTAGGCACACCGTGGCGGACGCATGCGCCGGCGCGGTTTCCAGCAGGCGTGCATACGGCTCCAGGCCGCCATAGCGCAGCAAGTCGCCAGGGCAAAGCACGCCGCTGAAAGTAGACAACAGATCAATACTGAGCGGCACCAGCATGGCCGACAGCGCCAGGACGCGCAAGGCCGTGCGGTGCGATACGCACCAGTGCAAAGGACGCAGGGTGTCCCAGATGGCCAGCAATATCGCGGCGGCGGCCAGCATCGTCATGCCGGACTGAAAACTGCCCGTCAACGCATTGGCATTGACGGAAAACTGCCCGCGCGCGCTATCAAACATGCTGTCAGCGAGTGTCAGGTCGAAATTGCTGTAATTACCAATCCCAATGATCAGCATGGCCGACAACATCAACGCGCTATCGATACCCTTGGGTGTTTTGAGGAGCTTCAGTGTGGCCAGCATGGATGTGCACAGTTACTTGATGAGATGAAAAGAACCGGCCGCATGACGGGCAGCAGCCACGAGAGTCATCGTACAGTGTCAATATGAAGAGAATATGACGCTTCCCCACCAAAAACAATGGCGTGGCAAGATGAGCTTCGAGGGCGACCATACAGGCATGCAAGTGAAATGCACGTCAGCTGCTCGTTAAGTTTTCGTGAAGTACACGCACAACACGAATGAAACTTACATAAAATCAATACGCAGCATGGTGCCGCCGCCGGGACGGACGCTGAACGCCAGGCTGGCGTCCAGATACAGGCAGATACGCTGCACCAGCCCCAGCCCCAGGCCAGTGCCGGAGGAGCCACCGAGATTGGCCGGTATCGGCTGATGCAGCAGGCGCGCTCTCGCCGCCTCGGGCAAGCCGGGCCCCGTGTCTTCGACAATCAGCGCGCGTCCGGCGAGGCGTACGATGACTTCGCCTTGCATGGTGTATTGGCAGGCGTTGCGCACCAGATTACCGATGGCGGCGCTCAGCAACTCACGCGGGGCGTTGACCAGAAAGTCATCGCCGCCCGCAAACACGAGGGTAAGCGGTTTGCCTGCCGTATACGATTGATAGCGCAGGCACTCTTGCCGCGCCAGTTCTGCCACGGAAAGCGACGCGCATTCCAGCAACTCTGGCGCACGTGCCAAGCGCAGCAGCACCGTCACGGAATCGCTGGCTTCGCGCGCGGCCCGGTAAATCCGCTCGGAGGCGGCACGCACCACAGGGTCGCGGCCACCTTGTTCCATCAGGATTTCTGCCGCGCCCGTAATCACGGTCAGCGGGGTGCGCAACTCGTGGCTGACATCGCCCGTGAAAAACCGCTCACGGTCAAGAACTTCCGTTAACTCCGTCGTACGTGCAGCAAAAGCACGCGCCAGCATCCCCAGTTCATCGGCACTATCTTGCAGCGGCAGCGCCGCCTCGCCCGCCTTGACAGCCTGCGCAGGGCCATGATTGGCGCCACCAGGCGGTTGGCGATGAAGGCCCCCAGCAGGGAAGCACAAATCAGGAAACCGATAAAGCCCAGGGCAAATATGCTGTAGACCATCAGTTCGATTTTTTCATATTCGGTGGCATGGTCGATGACGACGAAGTCGCCATGCACATCGCGGCCGACAAGCACGTGCAAATCGACGCCATCGACGGTTTTTTCATGCATGCCGGGTATAGTGGATCCCGAATCTGAGACGATGGTTTAAGCTGTGGTCCGTGAAGGGGATAACAGCAAATGAGTGAAGGTAAAAAACGCAGGGTGCATACGGCCGAGTTCAAGGCCAAGGTCGGT
>NZ_JBNYXW010000037.1:0-6816 GCF_051380875.1 Janthinobacterium woesei | reverse complement strand
TTCGTTTGCCATTTGCGCGTCCAAATATTGAGAGTAAACGCCTTTCTTGGCAGGTTTACAAGCAATATTTTTTCCCTACGGCCAAACCGACCACTAATCCTTCATGCAATCGCCCTGCCAGCTTCTGAAGGCCAGCGCGGCCGAATCGGCGGCCTTCAGCGCGTCGCCCAGCGTGGCTGCAGCGGCCACCGTGATCACGTCGCCGGAGGTCGGACTGACGCGGGAAAAGGTGGCACCGTTGGACGCGTGCACATGTTTGTTATCGATAATCAGCGTGGTTTCCATGAATTTCTCCAATTGGTTCAACAGGCGTTAAGCAAGCAACTTGACGCAGCATTAATAGCGTACGGCAGCGCCGCCGCCACGTCTGACAGAAACTTGCCGACGTGATGACGGATTTGTGCCAGATTGGGACGGCGCACGCTCTTTGCGCGTCACCGACGGCGTCTCGTCGAACGCCAGCAGGTAGCTACGGTTAAATTCGCCGATATGGCCGCACCCCCAGCCCATGGCGATCTCGGCGATCGTCTTGTGCGCCGAGGCGGTGTTTTGCAGCTCGGCCCGGATCCTGGCCAGCCGCAGCGTGTGTACGTATTGCATGGGAGAGCCCTCGGCGGCGCCGGCAAATGCGCGCGCCAGCGAACGCACGCTGCAATGCGCGGCGTCGGCGATGTCGGCCAGCGTGAGGGTGTCGCGGAGGTGGCGCTCGATGTAATCGGCTGCCGCGCGGAACTGGCGCGGCGCCGTGCCACGCCGGCCCGGCTGCGGCGCGCCCTGCCAGGTGTGCGGCTGGATGTTGAGCAGGGTTAGCATCAGATGCTCTTCCAGCGACGCCATTTCCGGCGCCGACACGGGCGCACCATCGGTATCATTTAACGTCGCCACCAAGTAGTGGACTAACGCCATCCAGCGCCACGAGGCGCCGGCACCTGGCATTTCAGCCTGGAAGTGCAGCCGGCCACCGCCAGGTTCGCCGTGCGCGCTGCCACTCAGTTGTTCCAGGCGGCGGCGCTCGAAGCGCAGTTTCAAGACCTCGGTGTCGGCTCCGTAGACAAACATCGGAGCATCCTCGGCCTGCGTGATCAGGCGGTCGCCGACGCCCACTTCGAGCAGCCGTCCGCCACTGGCGATGGCAATGCTGCCCCTGATCGCCGTGGTCACCAGCAGCGCGTCGGCCAGCCCGGATGGCACGATGTCGACAGCCCGGCCAAACGCGAAGGTCGATACCGATACCGAGCAGCACAGCGCGGCCCGGATGCAGACCGGTCCGACCGCTTCGGGCGTCCTGTTCAGGGCCCGGAACGGCCCCTGCAAGCGCTCGATGACGGCACTGGCGGCGCTCATTTCCCCGCTCACCACTCTGGTGTAGCGCTCGTCCAGTTGTAGGTCGGACGGCAGGTCGCGCTTCATGCGCGGCCCCGCAAGTAAGCCGGGCCAGCACCGGCCATCAGCCACGCAGCGCGCATCATCCGGTATGCCGCAGCGCAGTCAAAACGCAGCACCGGCTTGATCATCACGCCGCTCTCGCGTACGTTCAGCCCGACGAACGGCAAACTTGGTTCATTCATGGAAGGACCATCTTCGACGGGCCGCTTGCCAGCTCCGAGCAATCTCATGCGGACTCCGCGTAGCGCCATACAGGATGCTGCAGCACCCGCTGGTCCATCGACCGCAGCGTGTGCAGGCAGCGGTGCAGCTTGGCATACACGTCGCCGCCGTAGTCCCAGCCGAGCACACCGATGCTACCGCTGTAGCCCACCCGCTCCAGCGCGGCCAGGATGGCGAAGTTATCCAGCTCACCCCGGTCGAGCGGCTCCATGGTTGCCACTCCGCCCCACCCGATCGGCGACATGCTGCTGCCGGACAGGACCACCTGCATCAGCCACGGCCGCATGGCCGCCAGGCGCCCATCGAGATCGCCCTCCTGGCTAGCGTACCAATGGTAACCGTTGAACGACAGACCGAGGCGTGGGTGGTTGAACTGCTGGCACAGCGCCACCACTTGGGCGGTGGTCTGCGTTACATGCTTTAAGTGCGGGTACAACGCGATGCGCAAGCCCCGCCGCTCGGCGACCGGCAGTAGCGATGCGATAAAGCGTTGGATCGCCGCGCCGCCATTGAGCGAGGATTGCACGGCCAGCTCGATCAGCTCCACGCCTTCCACTGTGTCGACGATGCGCCGCAGCACAGCGTCGTTGCGACCTTCGTGCAGCACCAGATAGAGCGCCGTGACGTCGATGCCATGGCGGGCCTTGACGGTGGGCAGCAGCGACAGGTCAGTCAGCGGCGTGCCGCCCCACGCGGACACGGTGATGCCGTCAAAGCCCAGTTCGGCGAGCATTTCACATTGCGACTGGAACGCATACACCCCCATCGAAGTGTAAAAGAAAGAATCGAGTGCATGGACAGAATGGGGTATCACGCTGTGCCCCCCGCTCATGACGATTGGGCCGTCATGACGGCCCAATCCGGATGGGCCGCGAGACGGCGCTCCATGGCACGGAACGCCACGCGCGAGCGCTCCAGATTGCCATACACGTCGCCGCCCATGCTTTCCCAGCCCAATACGCCGTAACGCCCGGTATAGCCGCGCCGCTCCAGCGCCCCCAGCAGCACGAAATTGTCCATTTCGCCTTCGTCGAGCGGCTCGATGGTGGCGACGCCGCCCCAGCCCAGCGGCGACAGGCGGCAACCGGCAATGTTGACCTGGCGCAGCCACGGCCACAACGCATCGAGGCGCCGCTCCAGGTGCTGCTCCTGCGCCCCAAACCAATGGTAACCATTGAATACAATGCCCAGGTTGGGATGGTCGAACTGCTGGCACAAGGCGACCGCTTCCGAGGTCGTCTGCATGCCGTAGCGCACGTGCGGATACAGGGCGATGTCGATGCCGCGCCGTTCGCAGACCGGCAGGATGGCCTCAAGCAGACGGCGGTCGGCGTCCTGCACCTGATCGCCGGAATGGAGCGCCAGTTCGATGCTGTTGCAGCCCTCGATCGATTCAACGGTGCGGGTGACGAACCCCTCCAATCCCTCGCGATAGATCAGATACAGGGCGCCGACATCGAGGCCCCATTGCTGTTTCACCTCGGGCAGCAAGTACAGTTCCTTGCTCCACGCCGACACAGTCAGGCCCTGATAGCCCTGTTCGGCCAGCATCTCGCATTGCGTCGCCAGCGGATAGGTCCCGAGCTTGGTCTGGAAAATGAAATCCATATGGTGCAACGGGCGGTTCATGGCTGCCCGTCCGCGCCCAAGCTGGGAAACAGCGGTAACAGATGTTCGCCCAGTTCGTCGATAACTTCCGCGGCCGGACGCCGCGTCGGCTTAAAATGCAGCGCGACGTGCGACACACCCTGCTCCTGCTGGCGCAGCCACAGTTCGCGCAGCGCGTTGCGGCCGGCGCGCAGCACGCGGCCCGTCTGCAGCGGCAGGTCCGGATCGCGGTCCAGATCGAACAGCGTACCGTAGCCATAAGGCTTGAAGACACCGCTGCCGCTGGCCAAGCGCCATTGTTCGATGATGGCTGGAATACGCGCCGGGTCGGCCAAGTAAGACAGGATGCCGTCGGTGTTGCGCGCCGTCCATTCAGTGCTCTGTCCCGCGTGCCCGATGACGAGCATGGGCAGGCGCCCCGCCGCCGGCTTCGGCACCAGCTCCAGGTTGCCACTCAGGCGGCCGTAGAAGCGCGACGCATGTACCGGCCAGTCTTGCTCGGTGGCGGCGCGGATCAGCGCCAGCGCGTCGCGGAAACGCTCGGCGCGGTTGTCGAAATCAACCCCGAAGGCCGGATATTCGACCGGCCGGTCGCCGGTCGCCAGGCCAAGCAGGAAGCGGCCACCCAGCAACTGGTCGACGGTGCTGGCCTGCTTGGCCACGATCAACGGGTCGCGCAGCGGCAGCACGATGCCGGCCGTGCCGATCGCGATGCGGTGCGTGATGGCGGCGAGGTAGCCGGCATAGGCCAGCGGATCGAGGATCTGGCCGACGTCGCCGAAGTTGGGATCGTAGAACGGCACGTCACGCAGCCACAGCGCGGCAAATCCGGCCTGGTCGACCTTGACCGCCATCGCGGCATGGTCGGCCAGCGTCGGCCCGACACTGTCAGGGTAACTTTCCAGTGGGGCGATGAAACCGAAGGTCAGGTGACCCGGCTGAAAAACCCGGGAGTAGCCGGGATGTCGGGCAAGTTCGGGCGCGAGCGCGCCCACAGTGGAAGTGGCAGTCATTTCAATCCCGTCGAAAAGCGGTGTTAGCCAGCCCGAACAGAATGCCCGGGCCGGTCGGCAACTAGTGGTTACCACTATAGAATGCCGGCTTTAAAAGAAAAATAGGCTAATATTCTGAAGATATCGGAAAATTATGATGAAGTGAACTCAAGATGGCTATGGATTATTTTGGCGCCCTGGGCGCGTTTGTGCAGTCCGCGGAGACGCGTAGTTTCACCGAGGCCGGGCGCCGTTTAGGCATATCCTCATCGGCAATCGGCAAGGCCGTCGTGCGACTGGAGGAAGATCTGGGCGCCCGCTTGTTTCACCGCTCGACCCGTGCCATCACGTTGACAGCAGAGGGCGGCCGCTTTCTGGAGCGCTGCCAGCGCATCCTGGCGGAATTCGATGTGGCGCGGGCCGAGCTGAGCCAGGCCAAAGCGGCACCACGGGGCAAGTTGCGGATCGGCCTGCCTCAGATAGGCATGCGGCTGATGCCGCACCTGCTGGCGTTTCAGCATAAGTTTCCGGACATCGAGCTCGAACTCAATTTCAGCGATGAACTGGTCAACGTCATCGATGAAGGGTACGACGCGGTGATACGCATCGGTGACGTCGACGATTCACGCCTGACCACGCGCGCACTCGACGGCTACCGGCACCGGCTGGTGGCGGCCCCCGCCTACCTGGCGCGGCGCGGCACACCCGAACGCCCGGACGACCTGGCCTCACACGCCTGTCTGCGCTATCGTTTCCCGAGTAGTGGCAAGCTCGATCGCTGGCCGCTGCTCGTCGACGGGCAGCCAGTCGATATCGAACTGTCGCAGTCGGCCATTGCCAATGCGATCGACCCGTTGCAGGCGATGGCGGAGGCTGGCGCGGGCATCGCCCTGCTGCCGGACTTCATTGCCGCAGACGCCATCGCGGCCGGCCGGCTGGTGTGCGTACTGGAGGAATACGTCAGCGACCACCGCAAAGTCTGCCTGCTGTGGCCGTCAAGCCGGCAACCGCTGCCCAAAATCAAGGCGTTCGTCGACTTCATGGTCGAGCGGATCGGCAGCGGTAATCGGTAAAACATCGAATAAAACTTGCTGTGACAATTCCAAATACGCGGCGGGACTGGCACCTCCAAGTGAGCGCGCCCTGCCGGGCGCACCACGAAAAACGGCGCCGAGAGCGCCGTTTCGTCTTAAAATTCGATGTAATGGCCATCGCAAAGAATGAACATCAGCCCATCAAATCAGGTGATCACACTCACGAATTCCGGAAAGTTTTACTGCGCTCGATCCGGAAGCGTGTAAGCAATGATGTAGTCGCCATGATCCGGCGCCGAGCGTGAACCACTTGCCGTGACGACAACATACTGTTTGCCGCTCTCGGGCGACGTGAACACAAGCGGGGTCGATCCGCCTCCGACAGGGATCGCGCTTTTCCAGAGAACATTACCGGTCATCACGTCGAGTGCGCGCAGATAGTAGTCAGACGTCGCTGAGAAAAAGACCAGACCCGAACCCGTGATCACTGCGCCACCGAGAGTCGGCATGCCCAGTTCGATCGGCATATTGGTCTTGATGCCCAGCGGCCCGAATTGTTCGGGGGTTCCCAGCGAACGATGCCACAACACTTTCTGAGTGTTCATGTCGATGGCGGCCATGGTGCCGAATGGGGGATTCGTGCATGGCACGCCGAGGAACGACTGCACCATGCCGCGTTCGGCACCATACGGGGTCTTTTTCATCGGGATGACGCCGCCGACACCTGCCGATTTTTTTCCGGCAAGGCGCTGGTCCACCACCTCGCGGCTGAGCAAGCGACCCTTCATCATGATCCGCATGTCGTTGACGATCATGATGTCATGTTGCTTGTCGATGGATTGACCGCCCCAGTTCGTCGTGCCATACCAGGACGGACTCTCAAGGTACCATTTCAACTGCGGCGGCGTGTGGCCGAGTCCTCGTCCCTCACTTCGAAGCCGTCCGCACGCAGTTTGTTCAATGCGGCCTCCATATAGCTCGTGTTCCACAGGACGTTCATGTTGAGCACCAGGCCGGGCGCCGAGCTGGTCTTCCTGTCCTTCGCGGTAGTGCTGTCGCAGCTCGCCTCGCTTGCCATGGAAAACGGCCCGTGCCACGCTGTGCCGCCCCTCCCCACGGTTGAGTTGTTGTTGGCGCCGACTGAAAACTGACCCAGGTGTTCTACTACTTCTGCCTCATTATTAGGCGGGAGAAATAATAGGTGATCACCATGGAAATGTTAGGCAAGGTTCGACGGATGCACCTGCGCGACAAGCTGTCGCTGCATGAAATATCGAAGCGCACGGGGCTGTCCCGCAATCCGAGCGCTATCGCCATCTGGCACTGTCGCGCCCGATCTTGCCGCGCGACGTACACACGGAGCACACCTTGATTTTCGATGCCACATTGAAGCGTGACGATAAAAGGGCCTGTGCGGCGCTTGAACAACATATCCGCCTGACCTTCGACTCCATCAAGTGGTTTGCGTCAACTATCTTGGCCGGTCGGCGTCAATTATCTTGGCCGGTGAAGCGAGTTGTTGTTAATCCTTCTGAGTTGTCGCCTTGCCGCTGGCCGGCGCCTGCGCCGACTTC
>NZ_JBNYXW010000036.1:0-7089 GCF_051380875.1 Janthinobacterium woesei | reverse complement strand
TCCCACCCCTTCCCATCCCGAACAGGACCGTGAAACAACTTTGCGCCGATGATAGTGCTGCAACCAGTGTGAAAGTAGGTTATCGTCAGGCTTGTTATTCGTAGTAGAGAAAAACCCAACCAGAAATGGTTGGGTTTTTTTTCGTTCAGGGCTTTTGTCATGACTACTGCTACTGATCGGTGCTACAGTGCTAAATAAGCAAGCCACGAATCGTATAACGATGGAATATCAGCAACTTTCCGCCCAGCGACGCAGCCATCCGGCGTGGCGTTTACTCGCCGCCGATCATGCACCGATGATCGCCAGTTTCTTGCATCGTCATTTTATTACGCCAAATATCCGTACCATCGGGCGCCAGCGGTTGGCGTCATTACTGGACGACCATCTTTATCATTTGCACGAAGTGGCTGGTGAAGAGTTATTCCCTAAAAACGCCACGGCTTACCTGGACGACTGGGCATCCGACGAACGTGGCTGGCTGCGTAAATACTATCCCAGCGGCCAGGACGAAGCACATTACGATCTGACTTCACCGACCGAACAAGCCATCGAATGGTTGCTTGGTTTGGGACAACGCCAATTTATCGGCACCGAATCGCGCTTGATGACGGTATTTGATTTGCTGCGCCAGATTATTGACGGTACCGAATTGAATCCCCGCACACGCATCGCCGAACTGCAAAAGCGCAAGGCATTGATCGATGCCGAAATCGAGCAAATTGCCCAGGGTCGGCTCGATATGATGGAGCCAACCCAGATACGTGAGCGCTTCTTGCAAATGTCGTCGACCGCGCGTGAACTGTTGTCGGATTTTCGTGCCGTCGAGCATAATTTCCGCAGCCTGGATCGCTCTGTGCGTGAACGCATTGCCACCTGGGAGGGCAGCAAGGGTGAGCTGCTGCAAGAGATTTTTGGCAAGCGCGACATCATTGCCGACTCCGACGAAGGTAAAAGTTTCCGCGCCTTTTGGGATTTACTGATGTCACCATCGCGTCAGGATGAATTGACCGCTTTGCTGAACGCGGTACTGGCGCTCGACCCGGTACGCGAATTGGCGCCGGATAGTCGCCTGAGCCGGATTCATTACGATTGGCTGGAAGCGGGTGAAGTCACGCAGCGCACAGTGGCGCGTTTGTCCGAACAATTACGACGCTACCTGGATGACCAGGCCTGGCTCGAGAACCGCCGCATCATGCAACTCATACGCGATATAGAAAAGAAGGCCTTGGGTGCACGTGGCGCGATCGAGCAATCCTCTTTCATTGAGATCGATGCCGCAGCGCCGAATGTGACGCTGCCGATGGACCGCACCTTGTTTTCACCACCATTCAAGCCGACCATTTTGCAGCGCGTGCTCGATGAATCGAACGAGGTTATTCCATCCGATGCCTTGTTCGAGCAGGTTTATGTCGACCGCATGAAGTTGGCTGCGAATATCCGCCAGGCTTTGCAAAACAGCAAGCAAATCTCGCTGGCGTCGCTGCTTGCTGATTATCCTCTGCAGCAGGGTCTGGCCGAACTGGCCACGTATTTCAGCCTGGCGACCCAGGAATTGCCGAGTGCTATCGATGATACGCAGGAGGAGACGATTCGTTGGATCGACGCGCATGGACGCGTGCGCCAGGTAACTTTTCCCCTACTTATTTTCAACACATGATGAATTCTTCCAGTGAACCGCATTACAGCCAGATATTGATCGCCTTGATGCAGGGGGTGCTGTACCAGGAAAACGATGTCGCGTTATGGCAGTCTTTGCTGTTATTACAGGCGAGGGTGCGCGATTATTGCCAGCAAATTGGCCTGGAACTGATCCTGGATGAAGCCGAGGGGTATGCCTATCTGCGCCAGCGTGCCACGCCCGAAGGCGACGTTGCGTTGCCGCGTCTCGTACCACGGCGCCAACTCAGTTATCCGGTGAGTCTGATTCTGGTTTTGCTGCGTAAGAAACTGGCAGAGTTCGATACCAACGCCGGCGATACGCGGCTGGTCATTAGCCGCGAACAGGTCACGGAGCAACTGCGCCTGTTCTTGCCGGATACTGCCAACGAAGCACGCTTGCTCGACCGGATGGATACGCATTTGAATAAAGTGGTGGAACTGGGCTTCCTGTATCGCCTGCGCGGGCAGGAACAGCAATTTGAAGTGCGCCGCATCTTGAAGGCATTTGTCGATGCCCAGTGGCTCAGCGATTTTGAGCAGCGATTGAACGATTACGGCAGCCATGGTGCCGGATTGGTCGGTGATGAGGTATGACGACATTGCCTGGGAATGATGGCGCTGCGCCGCAGTTGGATTTCCTGGAACCGGCCGCCCTGGAGCGTGCGGGTTTCCGCCTGCATCACTTCGAAGTTTTTAACTGGGGCACGTTCCACGAACGGGTCTGGAAGTTGCACCCCGGTGGCGACAATCTGTTGCTGACCGGCGATATCGGTTCCGGCAAGTCGACTCTGGTGGATGCGATCACCACTTTGCTGGTGCCGGCGCAAAAGATTTCGTATAACAAGGCGGCCGGTGCCGATGCACATGAACGCAGCTTGCGTACCTATGTGCTGGGTCACTACAAATCGGAGCGCGGCGATGGCGGAGCGACGGCGCGTGCCGTCGCCTTGCGCGATCAGAATACCTATGCCGTGATCCTGGGCGTGTTTTATAACGAAGGCTACGACCAGACGGTGACTCTGGCCCAGGTCTTCTGGCTGAAGGATGCGCGCGGCCAGCCGGAGCGTTTTTATGTGGTAGCCGATAGCGCGCTGGCCATCGCTGAGCACTTCGCCGGCTTCGGTACCGATATCAACCAGTTGCGCAAACGCCTGCGCGCCAGCAAGGGTGTCACTTTGCACGATAGTTTTCCGCCCTATGGTGCCGATTTCCGGCGTCGCTTCGGCATCGGCAATGAGCAGGCGATGACGCTGTTTCACCAGACCGTGTCGATGAAGTCGGTCGGCAACCTGACGGATTTTGTACGCGAGCATATGCTGGAAGCTTTCCCAGTCGAAGCGCGGATAGCCGCGTTGATTGCCCATTTCGACGATTTGCATCGTGCCCATGAAGCCGTACTAAAGGCCAAGCAGCAGATTGATCATTTGTTGCCGCTCACGGCTGACTGCGCGCGTCACGCCGAATTGCTGCGGCAAGATGAACAATTGAAGGGATGCCGTGAGGCGCTGCGGCCCTGGTTTGCAAGCATCAAAAGCGCCTTGCTGGAAACCCGTCTGTCCCACTTGCGGCTGGAACTGGAAAAAGCTGCGGCCCGGCTAGGGCGTTTGCAGGAGCGGCGCAACGAGCACAGTTTGCGGCGCGACGAAATCAGGGAGGCCATGTCCGCCAATGGTGGCAATCGCCTGGCGCAGATCGAGGCCGAGATCGGTCGTCAGCAAATGTTGAAGGATGAACGTGTGCGCCGCTCGGCGCAATATGACCAGTTGGCGCAATCCCTCGGTTTGTCGGGGGCTGTCAGCGATGACGGTTTTCGGAGCAACCAGCGCGCCATCGATAGCGGCCAGGCGCAGTGTGCGGCCCAGCGCGATGAATGCCAGAACAGCCTGACCGAGGCCGGCGTGATGGTGCGCGAACTGGGGGCAAACCATGGAGAATTGACGGCGGAACTCGAATCGCTGCGCCAGCGCCGCTCAAATATCCCAGGGCAGATGCTACGGCTGCGTGAACTGCTGTGCGGTGGGCTCGGTTTGCGCGGCGAAGATGTACCGTTTGCCGGCGAATTGATACAAGTACGTGACGATGCTCTCGAATGGGAGGGTGCCGTAGAACGCCTCCTGCATAATTTTGGCCTGGCCTTGCTGGTGCCTGAAGTCCATTATGCGGCCGTCGCGGCCTGGGTCGACCGCAGCCATCTTGGCGCGCGCCTGGTGTATTTCCGGGTTCGCCAGATGACCTTGGCCGAACCCCGGCCATTGCATCCGGACTCATTGGTACGCAAGGTGGCCATCAAGCCGGACTCCGCCTTTTATGCGTGGATCGACGCCGAGTTGAGCCGACGCTTCGATTATGCGTGTTGCGATACGCTGCAGCAATTCCAGCGCGAAAAGCTGGCCATCACGCGTAGCGGGCAAATCAAGGCTGCTGGCGAGCGCCATGAAAAAGATGATCGGCATCCGCTGCAAGATCGCACGCGCTATGTGCTCGGCTGGTCGAACCAGGCCAAGATTGCGGCACTGGAAAAGCAGGCGCGCGACCTGTCGACGCGAATCGCCGCCCATGGAGCACGCATCACCGGATTGAGGCAAGATGTCAAAACCCACCAGGATCGCCTGGGGCATTGGCAGCAACTGGCAGTCTTCCATCACTTTGGCGAGTTGGACTGGAAACCGCTGGTGCTGATGATCGATCAGTTATTGCGAGAAAAGCAGGCGCTGGAAACGGCCTCCGACTTGTTGCGCGAACTGCAGCGCCAACTCGATGAACTGCTTGTGGAGCAGGCTGAAACAGAAGTCGGTATCAGCCGTTACACGGGAGAGCATGCGACGTTGGTTGAGCGGATGGAGCAGGCCAGGCGCCAGTTTGAGGACTGTACAGTGTTACTGGAGGCCACGCCGGAACAAGCGCGCACGCAGTATTTCCCGCAATTGCACACTTTGCAGGCAGAGGCCTTGGGTGAGCATAAATTGACGGTGGAATCGTGTGATAGCCGCGAAAAGGATTTGCGCAGCTTTTTGCAAGGTCGTATCGATGCAGATAGCAAGAAAATCAACGGTTTGCGCGATCGCATCATCAGTGCCATGAGCGATTATGTCAAAGCATGGCCACTCGATACGCGCGAAGTCGATGTCAATATCGAGGCTGCGGGGGAATTCGGGAAAATGCTGGACGCACTGCAAGCGGATGGCTTGCCGCGCTTTGCGCAACGCTTCAAGGAATTACTCAATGAAAACACGATTCGTGAAATTGCCGGTTTTCAATCACAGCTTAAACGCGAACGCGAAACCATCCGCGAACGCATCCTGATTATCAACCGTTCCCTGCACGATATCGATTACAACCCCAACCGCTACATTGCCCTGGAAGCAGAGCCGAATCTGGACGTCGACTTGCGCGATTTCCAGGGCGATTTACGCGCATGTACCGAGGGCGCGTTGACAGGCGCCAGCGATGAGGAATATTCGGAAGCCAAATTTTTGCAAGTGAAGACCATTATTGAACGGTTCCGTGGCCGAGTGGGCAGCGCCGAAGTGGACAAGCGCTGGACGCGCAAGGTCACCGACGTGCGCAATTGGTTTGTTTTTTCCGCGTCCGAGCGCTGGCGCGAAGATGACCGCGAACATGAACACTACACCGATGCTGGCGGTAAATCGGGTGGTCAAAAGGAAAAGCTGGCCTACACGGTCCTGGCCGCCAGCCTCGCATATCAATTTGGTCTCGAATGGGGTGTCATTCGTTCCCGCTCATTCCGCTTTGTCGTGATCGATGAAGCGTTTGGTCGCGGCTCGGATGAGTCCGCACGGTATGGCCTGGAGTTGTTCAAGCGCATGAATCTACAATTACTGATCGTTACGCCGCTACAGAAAATCCATATCATCGAACCCTATGTCGCCGGCCTGGGTTTTGTGCACAGCGAAGAAGGACGCCAATCGATGTTGCGTTACCTGAGCATTGAAGAATATCGGGCCGAACGCAAGACGCGTGCCGCATGAGTGCCAGTGACTGGACCACGCCCGCAATGATCCACGCGCAACTGAGGCGCCTGTGGGATAGCGGCCGGGTACTGGCCGCACATATCAGCGGCGCAGCATTGTTTCCTATGACGCTCAATGTGCGTCAGCCAGGTACATCCGATCTGGGGGTGCAGTTCGATGAAGTGCGGCGCTGGATACGGCAGCTGGAAGAGGGCAGCAAGGCAGGCAAGGGATATGGCTATGCTATTGAGTGGCGTGAAATCAATCATCGCCAGTTAGGGCGCAATCGGCTGCCGGCGCAAGTCGTGCTGCAAGATGAGGCAGATGCCTTGCATCTGATCGGCCGCGCAGCTGACATGCGCCGCTTCGATCAACTGGCGGCGGCAACCTTACATGCGTTTCCCGGCTTGGCCGGCTGGCTGGAGCGTCGTCCGCTGACTTTGCTGGAGCAGGCGCCAGCCTGGGAGCGCATCCTGGCGATCCTGCAATGGTTTGTAGCCCACCCACGTCCGCAACTGTATTTGCGTCAGCTCGATATCAGCGGTGTGGATAGCAAGTTCATTGAAACTCGCAAGGCATTGCTGGCGGAATTGCTGGACCAGATCCTGTCCCAGGAGGCGATCGACATGCATGCCATCGGCTCCCGTCAATTTGAAGCGCGTTATGGACTGCTGGCCAAGCCCGCACTAATACGTTTTCGCATGCTCGATACCAGATACCATATCGGAGGCTTGTCCGACCTGAGTGTTCCCGTGGCACAGTTCCTTGCTTTGCATGCCGTCACCGAACAAGTGTTTATCACTGAAAATGAGATCAATGGCCTGGTCTTTCCGGATGTGCCGAATAGCATGGTGATTTTCGGCGGAGGCTATGGTATCGACCGCCTGGCCGATGTGAGCTGGCTGCGCAACAAGGACATCATCTATTGGGGCGACATTGATACCCATGGTTTTGCCATCCTGGACCGCTTGCGCGCATCTTTTCCGCAAGCGCGTTCCATCTTGATGGATATCGCTACACTGGAAGCGCATCGCCCATTGTGGGGCAATGAAGAAGCGCATCAACGCTATACCGGTAGCCTCACCCGCTTGAATAACGATGAGCGTCTATTATTTCAGATGCTGCGCGATGACTTGCTTGGCGAGCGAATTCGCATGGAGCAGGAACGCCTTGGTTTTAACTGGGTAATGGCGGCAATACAGAATGTGTAGAAACGTCTTGCTTCTGCAAGGCCGCTTTGCTATAGTTCGCCTCCCCAATGAGACGCAGTCAAATGCGGCAGTTGAGGATCACCGGAAACGGTGATGCAGAAAAAAGAAGGTGTTGACGGATTTAGCGAAATGCTTCATACTCTTCCTTCTTCGCAGCTGACAAACACAACGCTTTGTCGATAGCGCGAAAGCAGTACCGATCACAGTTCTTTAACAATTAACAGTCGATAAGTGTGGGCATTTGATGC
>NZ_JBNYXW010000035.1:0-8065 GCF_051380875.1 Janthinobacterium woesei | reverse complement strand
TTCGTTTGCCATTTGCGCGTCCAAATATCGAAAGTAAACGCCTTTCTTGGCAGGTTTACAAGCAATATTTTTGCCCTATGGCCTAACCGACCACTTATCCTTCATGCAATCGCCCTGTAAAACGGTCAGCCAGGCAGGACAACTGGCCGTGGTTCATGCTAAGCTGTCACTTCGCTAGGGGTCCTGGAGTAGTCATCCGGGTGAGAGATACCCTTCGTACCTGATCTGGATAATGCCAGCGAAGGAAAGCGCAAAGTACCTCCCTCCTTTGATAGCTCCTGCGTTGGCGCCAGCCGAACAAGCAGCCTGCCGTGCCTCTCCAGGACGCGGCTTGAACCACGAGCAATCTATGTCCACACCGAATTTATCCATTTCTGTTTTGACCCTGGCCATCCTGCACGCGTTTGCCGCGCCCGCCTTGGCCGTAAATGACACTGCCGATGCTGTCGCCGAACCGCAGGCGCAAAGCATGGCCGAAGTCGTCGTCACGGCCAGCAAGGCGCCGGCCGCCAAGCGCGCCTCCGTGGGCGGTTTTTCCGACGCGCCACTGCTGCAAACGCCGGCCGCCGTCACTGTCATTTCGCAAAAAGAGTTGCAGGACTTGCAAATCCGCAACCTCAGCGATGCCGTCAAGCTCGACGCCAGCATTAACGATTCCTACAACGCCGTCGGCTATGCGGAACAGTTCACGATCCGCGGCTTTAAACTCGACACCAATTCGAGCTACCGCAAGGATGGCGTGGCCATTCCCGGCGACACGCAAATCGCGCTGGAAAACAAGGAACGCATCGAAGTGCTGAAGGGCCTGGCCGGCTTGCAAGCGGGCGTGGCCGCGCCGGGCGGCGTGATTGACTTCATCGTCAAGCGCCCCACTGCGGCACCGCTGCGCACCGTCACCGTCGAAGCGCGCGAACGGGGCACCTTGTACGGCGCCATCGACTTGGGCGGACGCCTGGAAGACAAGCGCTTCGGCTACCGCGTCAACGTGGCCGCCGAACGCCTGCGCTCGTACATCAAGGGCGCCGACGGCAACCGCAAGTTCATTTCCGGCGCCTTCGACTGGCAGATTTCGCCGCAAGCCCTGCTGCAGCTCGACGCCGACTACCAGGACAAGGCGCAAGTGACGGCGCCCGGCTTCCAGCTGCTGAGCAACGGCAGCCTGCCCGCCAACGTCAGCGCCGACACCATGCTCAACAAGCAGCCATGGACGCATCCGGTGGAGACAATCACCAGCAACATCGGCCTGCGCTTCCAGTACGCCTTCAATGACGACTGGCATGCCACGCTGTCGGCCAACCAGCACTCATTCAAGCGCGACGACTACACGGCCTACCCGTATGGCTGCAGCCCGGAAGGCTGGGACCCCTTGTTTTGCAGCAACGGCGATTTCTCCGTGTGGGACTACCGCAGCCTGGGCGAGACGAAAAAGCCGCTGAGCGCGCAAGCCATGCTCCAGGGCAAGTTCGCCACGGGCAGCCTGCGCCATGAATTCACGGCCGGCGTAGCGTATTTCAACCGCAAAGACCGGGCTGGCCTGTATGTGTACGATGAAGCGGGTATCAGCAACATCTATCGCCCCACCATCGTCGCCCCGTCCGATGGCGTCACCGGTCCCGTGCGCCTGGTGCGCAACGACAAGGAACAATCCGTCTTCGTGCAGGACATCGTCAGCCTGGCCCAAAACTGGAAACTGCATGGCGGTTTGCGCCATATCAATGTCGATGGCTACCAGTATGTCTTGAAGGCCAATACGGAAATTCGCGCCAAGCATGACTTCCTGCTGCCGAATGTGGCGCTGGTGTACAACCCGCAAGACAATATCGCCGTGTATGCGTCCTACTCGCAAGGCATGGAGCATGGCGGCACGGCTGACCGCTATGCGGAAAACGCGAATGTGGAACTGACGCCGAGCCGCTCCAAGCAGATCGAATTGGGCGTGAAGGCGGACCTGACGCCGGACTTCATGGTCGCCGCCAGCCTGTTCCAGATCCGCAAGGGCCTGGAATTCAACCAGTACCTCGATAGCGGCAAAACCAGCTACCACTTCGTGCGCGAAGGCCAGGCCCAGCACCGTGGCCTGGAACTGTCGGCGCAAGGCAAGGCTTCCGCCAACCTGAGCCTGGGCGCCTCCGTCACGGCCCTGAACAGCCAGCAGTCAGGCACGGGCAATGTGGATCTCGATGGCAAGCGCGTGCCCAACGTGCCTGCCTTCAAGGCAGCCGTGCGCGCCGACTACGCCGTGCCGCAAGTGGCGGGCTTGAATATCAATGGCAGCTGGGAATATGCGGGCAAGAAGGCGTTTGAGTACAGCAACACCACCTTCGTGCCCTCGTACAGCGTGTTCAACCTGGGCGCCGCCTACGCCACGCGCATCGCCGGCACGCCAGCCGTGCTGCGCGCCACCGTCAACAACGTGACAGACAAGTTCTACTGGCGCGACGTGACGCCGGAAGCGGGCGGCTATCTGTTCCCGGGCGCCAGCCGCACTTTGAAAGTGTCGGCGCAGCTTGATTTTTAATTGAGGGAAATAGCAGGCGCAGCGTCAAGCGCCTGCTGCAGCAAGGGCGCCGCCTGGGCCAGGCGGGCGTCCAGGCTGTCGTGCAGCACGTGGTAGACGATGCCGCGCGCGTCGAGTTCATCGAGCAGCAGGCGATAGATCAGCTGGCGCACGGCTTCCGACTCACGCTGCAAGCCGTCGGCCACCCAGGGGCTGTCGGGCGCCGTCACCAGGGTCAGGTCATACTGCGCGGCATCGGCCAGCGCTGTCAGTTGCGCATCTGCACCATCAAAATAATGACGGCTGTAGACCACCGTCATCAAGGGCGTGGTGTCGCAAAACAGGAATTGGCGCGCCTGCGCGGCAGCGGCCGCTTCGCGTTCCACTTGCGTACGCGCAATACCATACTGATCGCCAGCGACGGGCACCCTGCCCTGCGTTGCCACGAATTCGCGCAAGTATTCCGGCACCCAGACGCTGCCATAGCGTTCGGCCAGGGCAGCCGCCAGGGTCGACTTGCCCGACGATTCCGCACCCAGTATCGCCACGCGCACGCAATGCGCCATCACTTGAGGACCATCGCGTCGGGTGCGGCAGGCGCCGATTTTCTCCATGCCAGCAAGCCGATGATGGCCATCACGACAAAGAAGGCATACAGGATGGCCGTCAGGGTCAAGCCTTTATGTACATACAGCCACACATACAGCACGTCGACGATGATCCAGGCGATCCAGTTTTCCAGTTTCTTGCGCGACAGCAAGAATTGCCCCACCAGGCTGCCAGCCGTCAAAAAGCCGTCCGCGTGCGGCACGTCCGTGTCGGTCGTCGTCAGCAGCCAGGCGATGAGCAGGAAGCCGATCAGCCAGCCCACGGCGCAGGCCGCCCAGCCACGCCCGTCCAGGCGCGTCACGGGCAAGGTCTTGCCGCCGCTGGCCGGGTGCAGCCATTGATACCAGCCCCAGAATGAGACGCTGATGAACAGCAGCTGCAAGGCCATGTCGCCATACAGGCGCGACTCGAAAAACACGAAACCGTAGGCGGCCGAGGAAATGATGGCAAACAGCCAGGCCCAGTGGTTCTGGCGGATGTTGAGCGCAACGGTTGTCAGTGCCAGGACAAAGGAAATCAGTTCAAGCGGCGTGGTGGCAAAACCCAGCAGGAGAAGCGTATCGTTCATGGGAATCGTGATGAGGCTGGTGGTGCAGTATGCAATACCGGGCATGAATTAGCAAGATTGAGCAAGATTGCACGCGCCGTCACGCCCCGGCCCCGGCCCTCTGCGTGGCTATTGCAGCACTCAGGAAAAGCCGCCCTTTGCCGCGCGCGCCAGCGAGCGCTGCACGATCAGCTTGTGGAACGGGCGTATCAGCACGATATACGCACGCCCCACCCGGTTATGGCAATGCACGACGCTGGCCAGGGTCACGCTGCCATGGCGCCCAGCATCCCTGTTGCGCAGCACCGACAAGCGGAAGTCAAGCGTGCTTTCAGTATGTGCTGCAAACGGCGGGCGCAGCCGTGCGCGAAGCCGGTGTCGATCCCCGCTGGGACAAGGCCGCCGCCAGCGCCGGCTGGTCGCTGGGCCACGGCTATGTGATGCTGCTGCTGAGTGGCCGCCTGGCCATGACGGACGGTGGCGACGAGCTATCACCGGCCATGGTGCCGCGGTTTTTTCAGTTGCCGGTGGAGGCATTGATGCAGGCGAAGAATAAAACGGCACAAAAACCATAAAATCAAACAGAATCAGTTATTGGGAGGCGTGCTGATTGCCACTTCCGCTTTCGGCCAAAAACGGCCTCTCAGGATCACCCGTCGCTATTTTGTGGCATGCACAGATCTAACTTCATGCAGGGAAGTCAGGTGTGGGTGTTACCTTCGCGCAACGATTTGTAAATCAGCGTAAAACGGTGAAAGATTAAATCAAGCCTGAATCGATACTTACACGCGCTAGGTAGACTTTGCTCATCCCAACGACAGAGTCCCATCTACAATGAAAAATCCCAGCCGCAAGATTGCCTGCTACGCTGCCGCGATCAGTGTTTTACTATCCGGCTGCGGTAGCAACGTCAGCGACACCATCAATACTGCCGCCGCGACAACCGCTGCCCCGAAAATCATCAGCCAACCAGCATCAGTCTCGATCGCGACGAACAGCAGCGCAGTGCTGTCCGTCATCGTCGACGGGACCAGCCCGACTTTCCAGTGGTACAAGGATGGCGCTACCGTGACAGATGCGACCGCCGCAAACTATACCGCGACTGCAGCCGGAACCTATTATGTCGTCACGACCGATACGCATGGTTCGGTGAGCAGCGCCAATGTAGTGGTAACGGTGACGAGCCTACCGCAGATTGTCGTCCAGCCCATATCAGCAACGATCCTGACCGGCTCGTCCCAGACCCTGCACGTCGATGCAAGCGGTGGCGGCCTCGGCTACCAGTGGTCGAAGGACGGCGTGACCATAACAGGAGCCACGCAGGCGAGCTACGCTGTGACGGCGGCTGGCAGCTACGCGGTGGTCGTTACCAATGCGTCAGGCAGCGTTACAAGCAGCGCTGCATCCATTGCCGTCAGCGCGACACTGGCCGCGCCCGTGTTCACGACGCAGCCAGTGTCATTGACAGTGAACTCCGGCGCGAAAGCCACGCTTAACGCTGCGGCCACTGGCACCAGCATCGCGTACCAGTGGCTCCTGAACGGCGTGGCTATCGCCGGCGCAACCGATCACAGTTTCAGCGTGCCAGTCGCTTCCAGTGCAAACGCCGGGACGTACACCGTCACCGTCACCAATACTGCTGGCAAGGTAACCAGCAATAGCGCTACGCTGACCGTCAACACGCTGACCGCTGGGATCAATACCAATGCTGTCGTGAATGCCGCAAACGCGTTTCTGGACACGCTGTCGGCGTCTCAGAAGACGGTGGCGACGGTGAGCACCGATGCGACCACGGTTTTGTTCTCCTACACACTGGATAACGCCATTCAGTGGACGAACCTGCCCGGCAACCGACATGGCCTGCGCCTGAACAGCACAACGCTGACCACCGCCCAACTGGCGGCGGCAAACACCGTGCTCGCCCAGGCGATCAGCGCTACCGGCCTCGACCTGGTCAACGAGCTCCGTGCAGCCGACGATATCCTCTCCACCGCCCAGGCGAGCGGCAGCGGCGCCGGCCCGGGTACAGGCAGTGGCACGGGAACCGACACCGGCATACCACCGACTGGCACGCCACCGGCTGGCATGGACCCTGGCGCGCCGCCGCCAACCGGAACGGGTACGGGCACCGACATGACAGGCGCCGCCGGTGGCTACGGCGCCGGGCAATACTCGATCGCTTTCATCGGCACACCGTCAAAAACGGCGCCCTGGATATTGCAACTGGCCGGTCACCATCTGGCCTACAACATCACCTACAACACCGGCAAGACGAGTGCGACGCCCTACTTTATTGGCGTCGAGCCGCCGAACTGGTCGGTCGATGTAAGCGGTACGGTCACGGTTGCGGCCACGGCCACCACGGCGGGCATCCAGCACGCGCCTCTGGAGCGGCAGCGCAAGGCGATGTACAACCTGGCCGAGTCAATTTATGCGAACGCAACGACCGCCAGCACGGCGAAGCTGTCAGGAACATTCACCGATGTCGTCATGGGCGCGTCGGGCAACACGGATGCGAACTTCAAGACGCTGGCTTATCCGACTTCGGGCCGAGGCTTGCAGTACAGTGCAATGAACGTGACCCAGCAAGCCTACGTGCGGGCCGCGATCACCGCCTGGGTCGACAACCAGGCGTCCGACGTGGCCAGTACACTTCTGGCGACTTACCTCACCACCGATGCCCTGAACAATACCTACGTGGGTTACGGCGTCGGCCAGAATGGCGTGAAAGCGGACTTCGGCGCGTACCCGAACGCAGTGGCGTCGCCACTCGAGGCTCAGCGTTCGTACATCCGCATCGATGGACCACGGGTCTGGATCGAGCTCGTCATCCAGCAGGGCATCGTATACGGCACCGACGTCCACTATCACTCGATCTGGCGCGATAAAACCGCCGACTACGGGGGCAGCTTCTGAACGGTCGCGCAATGACAGTATGTGTCGGCCGGGCGATGGCATGCTCGGTTCTGCTGTGGAGCGGCATGCTGGGGGCGCCTGCCATCGCCCACCCATCACCCTCTACTGAGGTGCTGCTGCAGGTGCAATCAGGCGCCATCAGCGCGCAGGTCACGCTCCCTGTCGACGAACTGAAGCTGGCATTTCCCACGCCGCTCGTCGACGCCACCGGCACGCGTGCTCAGCTAAACGATGCTCAGTTAAGCGCTTACCTTGTGGCGCACATCCGTCCGGTCGCGCCTAACGGCCAGGCGTGGTCGCTCAAGGTCGCGGCAATCCACTGGGAGCTGGGACGCACGCCGCAGGACGTGTTGGCATCAGTTCTTATGCAACCACCGGTGGGTGCATCGCTTAGCACGCTAACCCTGGGCATCGACCTGATAGCCCATGCAGTGCCGAACCACATCACGCTGGTGGCCATGCGTGACCGAGGTGGCAGCGCCGACGCGAAGCCGCACATGCTCGACACGCTGCATTATGGTCACCGCAGCGTGGTAATCAGCTGCGCCGAGCCGCCGTGGTGGCAGACGTTCGCCGACTTGTTCCAGCTCGGCATGGCGCATATCGCGGAAGGCACCGATCATCTTCTGTTCTTGCTGACGCTGCTGCTTCCGGCCGCACTGCGCCCGGAAGGACGCCGCTGGGGCGGTTTCGCCGGCACCCGCCATCTGGTAAGCAGGCTGCTCACCGTCGTGACGGCGTTCACGATTGGGCATTCGCTGACACTGTTGCTGGGTGCGACCGGCCTCGTCATACCACCGGCGCAACCAGTGGAAGTGGCGATCGCACTGTCGATCCTAGTGTCCGCCGTGCATGCCTGGCGCCCGCTGTTCGCAGGCTACGAAGGTTGGATCGCCGGCGCGTTCGGCCTGATCCATGGTATGGCTTTTGCCACGGTGATACGCGACTTGCAGCTGGAAGGCGCACGCCTTGCCGCCAGCATACTAGCGTTCAACCTGGGCATCGAAACCGTTCAGGCGCTGCTGGTTTTGTTGGTCGCACCGTTGTTAGTGGTGCTAGCCCGAACACGATGGTATCAGCCGGCGCGCCAATTGCTGGCCGCGAGCGCGGCGATCATGGCCGTCGTCTGGATGGTCGAAAGGGTAAGCGGTGTGGTCAGCTCTGGCATGACCTGAATTGGGGTCGCAAGCCGTCCTCATAGAACGTGCAGGTCGGTTGCCATTGGTGGCAAAGCGGTTTCGAGATGGTCGCCTTTCAAGTTGGATTTTTTGTCAATTTTCGTGGGTATTCCCATAATTCAGTGCGTTAAGGCCACCTCTAAAGTGCATGGCGGGATCGCATGGCGGTGTCCATGGCGGGGTCACACACATGGCGGTGTCTGAGGTGTACTGTCAATAGCGGACACTCTTGTTTCAAGCCGCCCGTGATTGTTTGCTGAATTTTTCAGCAAACAACGCGGGTGGAACATTGCCAAGGCGCGAGTGGCGCCGCTGGCG
>NZ_JBNYXW010000034.1:0-8111 GCF_051380875.1 Janthinobacterium woesei | reverse complement strand
CGAAGTCGGCGCAGGCGCCGGCCAGCGGCAAGGCGACAACTCAGAAGGATTAACAACAACTCGCTTCACCGGCCAAGATAATTGACGCCGACCGGCCAAGATAGTTGACGCAAACCATACGTTTTCTTGTCGACACGCTTAACTCCTCAGATAGTGTATTTTCCACCTATCGAGGTGTCCGAGAAAATTAGATCACAGCATTCCTACCTCCTCGTCCTTGACCTACCATTGGCTAGGTGATTATAGATCTATCGCCAGGGTTCAAAAATCCATCGAAGCCGGCACTCTTCCTCAGAACTTAACTCGACTTGCACAAGGACAAATGGGACTTACGATGACTCTTGTCGCGGTCACATATGCCGCTCAACCAACCCCACTAAGGGAGTTATTTGATGAGTACCGATAAAGTCACAAACCTGACCATTTTTACTACCAACTGGGCGAAAGAAGATCGCCGTTCTGTTAAGGCCTACCTCAATGGCAAAGGCGACGGCAGGGTCCTGTGGTGGAACATCAATCGTTGGGTTCACCAGCATTTCAGGCCCAAAGCTTCGCTCGAGAAGATTATGTTTTGCTTCCACTCACGCCACCAAACGCTCACCTTGCTCAACCTGGAATATCGAGCCGACGTCCAAGAGGTGGCAAAGAAAATCCAGTCCGAGGGAGTTGTGGCAGGAATTCGATTCGCGATTTCCTCAGCCTGTAAGACGCGTTTGTCTGAAGTATCCACGTACTCGCAGCTCTCCTGCCATAAGGACGCCAAGCCATGAACGAGGTTGGCGAAGGCCGGACATAGTGGTTTCACCCTGAACATCATGAAGACAAAAAATGAACAAACTTATTGAGCATATTAAAAAAGTAGCGATCGAAGACACTCGCCTTTTTTTCGAACCGTTCACTACAGTGACACGCCTGACTCGTCGCCTGGCCACAGCCGTGACTGCTCGTCTCAGACGATCGAAGACAAAGGACAAGAAGGAAGGTGACCAATGAGAAGTAGCGCTTTCTACTTGTTACTTTATTTCCGTCCGTTAGTGAAATTGCTCCTCACAATTGTGTGTCGGGTTTTCGGCTTCCTCTCGGTCATCATGCTGATCGCGATATTCTTCAACGACTCCTGGGCGGACATTCTCGCGATTACTGCACTATTCTTTGTGGTATCGATCAGCGCCGCGATTCTTCAGGCAAGGTACACCAGGCTTCTGCTGAAACTCCAACCGGATGAGACTGAATACATTTTCTACGATTAATTGAGCAGCCAAGGCCGACTGTCACGTGATAGTCGGCCTTGGTACCTCACATACCTCGGTGAAATACGAGGAGAATCAGCAGCATCTTCTGGCCAACTGTTCGTTATCTCATCTCTGCTTTATCTGTTTCTCAGCTATTTCTGATACATCCGTTATTCAGATATCTTGACTTTATCTGCATTTCAGATAATATTGATATATCTGAATAACGGATAGCACACATGTCCTTCTCGCCTACCACCCACCGTCTCCTCACTGCGTCGCAGCTCGGCCAGTTGCTCGCATCGACCCGCAAACGGCATAAGATCACCCAGGCGACTGTAGGCACGCGTGTCGGCTTGAGCCAGAATCGCATCTCCTACCTGGAGAGCCATGCTGACGAAATCAGCGTCAAGCAGTTACTCAGCTGGTGCTCCGCACTCGAGCTGGAGCTGCAGTTGGGCGAGCGCGATACGTCCGCCGCAAGCAATTCGGCCGAGTGGTAGTCATGGGTCGCCGCTCACACAGCCAGACGCTCCATCTTTGGGCAAATGGCGACTATGTAGGACGCTGGACGGTCAAGGCCAACGGCGACTCCGAACTCCAGTACGATGCGTCCTGGCAAAGCTCAAGGCTCGGGCGCCCCATCTCGCTGTCGCTGCCGTTCAATCTACGCAATGAACCGCTCAAGGGTGCCAGTGTTGCAAACTACTTTGAGGGCTTGCTGCCGGACAGTGACATCATTCGCAAACGCGTTGCGACCCGGTTCAAGACAGGCTCTCTCGAACCGTTCGACCTGCTCGCGGCTATCGGCCGGGACTGCGTCGGCGCCTTGCAGCTGCTGCCCGAAGGCGGCAAACCGGAAGGACTGGCCCAGGTCGATGGCATCGCCCTTGACGAGGAAGACATCGAGCGGCACCTGCTCGAAGTAGTCAGCTCAGAGCGGCACGGCGCCGCAGATGACGCGGACGATGATTTCCGCATTTCGCTGGCTGGCGCGCAAGAGAAAGACGCCTTCTTGTGGTGGAATGGAAAATGGATGAAGCCGCGCGGCGCGACGCCGACAACGCACATCTTCAAGCTTCCGATCGGGATGGTAGGCGGAAAAAAAGCCGACTTCACCACGTCGGTCGATAACGAGTGGCTATGCCTGCGGCTGTTCAAGGAGTACGGGCTGCCTACGGCAAATGCCGAGATTGCGACCTTCGGCGAGCAGCGGGTGCTCGTCGTCGAGCGTTTTGACCGCGTGCGGTCGGCCGATGGCAAGCAGCTGCTCCGGCTGGTTCAGGAGGATTTTTGCCAGGCGACGGGAACATCACCGCTGCTGAAATACGAAAATGACGGTGGGCCGGGGTTAAAACAGATGTTTACCTTGCTACAGCAATCGCAGCAGAGCGCTGCCGACATGCACACGCTCATGGCCTCCCAACTTCTGTTCTGGATGCTGCGCGCACCCGATGGCCACGCTAAAAACTTCAGTATCCAGCTACTCGCGGGCGCCGGCCGGTTCAAGCTGACGCCCATCTATGATGTGATGTCCGGCTATCCTGTGATCGGTCCTGGACCCAACCAGTGGGCCGAGCGCAAACTCAAGATGGCGATGGCGCTACTCGGAAGCAACCGGCACTACCTCGCGCATGGCATACAGCGGCGACACTTCAATAGCACTGCAAAAGCGGTCGGCTATGGCGCGCACGCCGAACCGCTCCTGCTCGATTTCATTGCCCGCACACCCGCCATCGTAGAAAAGGTCCGCAGCGAACTGCCTGTGGGGTTTTCGGAAAAGGTGGCCGAAAAAATTTTGGGCGGCCTGCTTGATGCCGCGGCCGCCCTTCAACGGATGCCGCCCGCCTGACCAGTACCTCGCAGACGGATCGGCCGCGCACCGGGCACTAACGCGAAAAAAGGCCAGTATTTTAACCTCGGTAAAACATGAGGAAAATCAGCAGCATCTTCTGGCCGGCTATTCCGTTATCCCTCCTCTAAAAGCGCACACGCCTCGAACTGCAGCTCAGCCGGATCAATGCACAACTGGCACCGATCGTGTTCGACAAGGAGTTCATGAAACGAGCCATCCGGGGACTGTGCGACAGCTGCCTTGATCTTCTCTTGAACAATCCGTGTTGCCTCGCCCAGCAGGTCATGCCATATGAATATGAGGAACACGTCGGCAAGCCAGGTTCTCAGGACTTCACCACCGCCCTTTTCACTTTGAAACGAAATGACTGACCAACTCTCATTTCCCTCATCACAGTCGAACTTGGGACAATAGCGTGGATGGTTGCGGTACAGCCACATGAAAAGGTCTTCCAATTGCGCGCTTTGCGGGAACGCCAGCAGGAGCTCCGTTGGCATGAATTCAAAACGCAAAATCGGGGGGCTTTTATCATCATCGGGATCACTCGGATGCCACGCCTCGCTCAACGTCCCCCAGGAAAAGACATACCCCTGCTTATCCAGGTATTCGTCGAGCATGCTGAGCCCCCTTCCCTTTTTGGACACACCGCATACCTCTTCAGCAGTAAGCACTGAATACTTGCCATGCACAAGCTCCCGAATGAGCTTTGCGGGCATTCCAAGCTCTGCAGGACACGCCTCGATCAACGAGTTCATGGACATGTCATTCAATGCATTATTTCGATTACGCTTCACTCTACTTCTCCTATTAACACAACAAAAAATCGTTCAACATCGCTTCAGCGCTGATGCGCAGCGCCAGAGGAGTCTCCAGCCCTGGAGACATCCATTCCACCCCGTGACGCCGGGCATGCTTCGAAAACAACATATGTGCCTGGTCTGCAGTCAAGACCAAGCCCGTGCGAGCCATCATTTCCTGAATAAACCGACAGTCCTCCAACCGCGCGGCGGGAACTTCGGGAAGTGCGACAGCGTCAAGAATCCGAAGTGCTTTCTGAATCGTCACGATCCCTTGATCGCTGTCCGGAAAAAGTGCTGAGGACGACTCGAAGGAACCGATGTACGCACTTGTCACGGACTGCCGGTTGTGTCCCAATGCTTGCGCCACTTTCGCCTTCACGACGCCGCTATCGGCGCCATCCAGCTGACCTGCACCTCCACCCATCGTGGCTGGGATCATCCCGAGCAGCAACGCATGGTTCTCGGCAAATTGCGCGCGCAATCCATGTCCTGTTATGCCGGCATCGGCTTTGGTGAAGCCGAACGACGTCATCAAGTTCTCGTAGCGGCGGATGTTCTGCTCCAGACTGGCTATCTGGCCCGACCGGGAATACTCCCACCCAAGCGCTTTATTTTTCGACACGCGTGCTTTGACGTAGTCGAGCAAATCGCGCTGCGCATTTGAAACGATGGGAATATTTCGCCAACGACCGCCTTTACCCATCCCCGGAAAAACCTGTAGGTAATGGCCGTAATCCTGAACGTGTGGATTGCATTTCAAGACCTCTTCGCGCCGCAGTCCAAAGCCCAACTCGAGACGTAACATCAGACCGAGGCACGGGTCGCGCTCGTCAACCTTGCGGAACGTCTCGACCAAATCAATGCCATGTCCGGACCAGGACTTCGTGGTTCGTGCGGCCGAACGCACTTTCAACAATTCAGGATCTACATCCGGCAGATATTTCTGGACGGCGCCAACCATGCCTGGCTTGCCGAGCATTGCGCAGAAAACCCGCAATCGAGAAAGGTCGTTCTGGACGGTCTTGGCTTTCTTGTGCTGGCAATACCACCAGTGCTTGACGAGCACTTCGATGTGCCGTTCACCGAGATTCTTCGGGTCCTGAATCTTGTAGCCGAGTTCATGCAGCCGCCGAATCGATGCATATAAAACGTCTTTCGTCAGTGTCTGAGTGCGTTCGGATGCCACCTTGCCATTGACGCGGCGTGTGCCTGCCAATTTCATGATGTCGTTTACTTTTTGCTGCCACATATGTCCTCCACAAGAACCATCGATACCACTTATCACCAGATGCGGAAGCGCAGCGGGGCGGGGCGGGGGTAAGGCTCCCGTCTTAAATAAACCGGTTTCGCATCAGCGGGCCTTACTGCCAACCACCGATGCGCCGAGCCCTTGCGGTACTCGGTGTCTCTTCCCGGGAAGAGAACTGAACATTGAGCAGTTTCTCGCTACGCACTCCCGGACCAGGTCCGGGCTTTGAGGGTGCGCGCCTCCAGTTATGGAAAAACCAGTGAGAGCTGGCGTGACGTTCTTAAGCGCCGTGCTTGACGCACATGCGGCCTGAGGGGTGACTATCCCGATCACGATGTTTGCAGTTGAAGTATTGGAGGGTGGTGCTCTTCGGAGCGAAGAGCGAATGGAGATCTGGCTATAGCGTGGCCGTCCGCCCAACGACTCAAGCAGGAACGTCGATCTGTGATCGAGTTTTCCCTGCCATTGCGCTGGAAAGCCGATGACGACACGTTTTGGGGATCACTCTGTACCTGCCTGTAGAGCCTTGCAGACAAGACCTGGCCAAGTAAGAACTGGATTTTTTGATGGTGATGAGTGCTCGCGATTGGATGAAAGCGAGCGATGCCAAACGCTTGGCGTTGCGAAAAGCTGTTCTCTCTCAGCGGACAGAACAACTTGAAAATTAATTTATATAAATGCCGAAAGGCCGACGCTGGCTACTTTATCCAAGCGTGGCTAGCGTGTCAAGAAACATTGTTTGCAGTGACGCTTGTCTGGATTTCCGCACCTGATGATAGCTAATGACGGCGCATTTTCGAACCTCGATATTCGACACGGACTGCTTCCTGGTTCCTGTCGCGGCTCATGGTCACGATGGAAACCTGACTTGCGCACGCCGGCTTGCGCTTTACATTAAATCTTTCACTGACACTTGGAGTTCTATATGGAAAACATCTCAATCGCAATCGATGGCGGCCACTCAATGTTCAAAATACGCGCAGCCTCGCTGGCATCGCCAGAAGAGCGTCATTCGTTTCAGATTCCCACTGTCGTGATTCCCGCGATCACGCTGACGAACGAGCAGACACGACAAAAAGCTGAGCTCGAAACTGTCGAGGTGGATGGGCGCAGATACTTTTTTGGCGATACTGCGTTGCGGCAAGGCCGCTCAGAAGTGTACACGGGGCAAAACGCGGATTGGATCGAGAGTCCCCAGCACGATGCACTGGTGCTGGGTGCATGGCGCAAAGCCATGCAGGCGTTCGGCAATCCCTCGGCAAGGGTGCATCTGGTGATGGGCTTACCGGCCAAGTTCGTCGGCTCGCAGCGCGACACGCTGCGCGACCGCATCGTGGCTTTGCTTACACCACGCCTTCTGCCCGGCCAAACGCTCAGGGTGATGGTGCAGAGCCAGGCGGATGCACCGCTGCAGTGGCTCTCGATCCAGAATAACGGTTATCTCCACACACAGCGAGATCTCGACAACGAGGCCTGGGGCGTTATCGAGATCGGCCATTACACAACCGACTTCGCGCTGTGCGATCGCGGCTCCATGATGGAATACGCAGCCATATCGTGCGCAGGCATGCATCTGGTCTACGACGGCATGTCCAGCGCGCTGGCGCAGGCCAAGCTGCCAACATCACTGGACGTGGTCGAAGCGGCAGTGCGTAGCGGAAGCATCAAACACTTCGGGCAGCGCGTCGATGTCTCTCCCTTGCTCCATCAGGCGAAAGCAGGCTTCGAAGCCGTCGTCATGGATGAAGCCAACCGCGTATTTGGCCAAAAAGCGGCCGTATTGGACGGCATCATCATTGGCGGTGGAGGTGCTGAAATGCTTCTTGATGGACTTAAACAACGATATCCCAATGCTGTCACCAGCGACGAACCGCGGATGATGGTAGCGGAAGGCTTCTGCCGCCTCGGCCTGTTGTCACTGCTGCAGTCCTGATCCAGGGATCTGCCATGTCGACACCAATGGATAAGCCGCCGAAAATCGGTACCGAGATCACGGTTCGAATCAGCCTGACTTTTCAGGAGGCTCCGGACGTCCATACGCTCCTGGCGATGACGCCAGTGCGCGAACGGGGCAAGCTCGTGCGCCTAGCCTTGGAACGATACATCGTGGAGATAGGTCATCCAGCGGGTGACGTCGAACAGCAGATCCATGCTATCTCGACATGGCTGAGGTCCCGAAGGGGTCTGGAAGAAGCGACGGTGGCTACTCCACGCACTTCCGGAGCGACCCGCCTTGTCGGGGCTGTGAGCACAACCCAAGTTCGCGAAACGGCAAAGCCTGTGCCAGCACTAGGTGAACTGGCTCAGAAAGAGACATCCAGTTCGTCCTCACCCATTGCAAGATGGCTTCAGACCTAGGCGGATGATCTGATAACTCTGGTATGGAAAAAACAATTGAGTTTTGACACAAACACTCCTATAAATGGCCGGCATCTGCTTCGAGGCCCAACTGGCCGAGTTTATCGGCAGTGGATCCGATTTTTATGGCAGCATCCTGCAACTTCAGCATGGATCGGTACTCTCTAATTAAGCCATTTTCTTCGCACTTTTTCATTGGTGCCCTATTGTCTCGCCTAGATTTCTATAGTGGATCCCGAATCTGAGACGATGGTTTAAGCTGTGCTCCGTGAAGGAGATAACAGCAAATGAGTGAAGGTAAAAAACGCAGGGTGCATACGGCCGAGTTCAAGGCCAAGGTCGGGCTGGAGGCCGTACGTGGCGTCAAGACGGTAACGGAAATCGCGCAGGAGTTCGGCGTGCATCCGGTACTCGTCGGCCAATGGAAAAAGGAAATCCTGGAGAATGCCGGGGTCTTGTTCGACACCAAGCGCGGTCCCAAACCGATTGATGAAAGCAGTCCCGAGGACAAGCTGTACGGCGAGATTGGGCGGCTGAAGATGGAAGTGGACTGGCTTAAAAAAAAGCTGGGGCCGTGAGCCAAGAGGCGCGCCTGGGTTGGATCGAGGCCAAGCATG
>NZ_JBNYXW010000033.1:0-8939 GCF_051380875.1 Janthinobacterium woesei | reverse complement strand
CCAGTTTTACCGCTTCTTCCCGAAGCTCTGGTGTGTATGTTGTTGAGCGTTTCATAAGTTCTCCAGTTGGTGAAGTTTACCAAACAAGAGTGTCCGAAAAAGTCAGGGTACCTCAGAATGCCATGCCTTTGTGGGACGAGCAAGGCGGTGCATGCGGCGCCATTTCTGCGTTCGTCGACGTGACTGAGCTGAAGCTTTCGGAGCTGGCGATGTTGTCCGTCACGGCCGGCAGTGTGGCGAAATCAGACTACATCACTCATATGACACACGAGTTGCGTACGCCACTGGGTACCATGCTGGGCTACGCACAAATACTGGAAGCCGGCACGCCCGCGCCGTCGCCAGCGCAGCACTCGGCGATTATGCAGATAATCAAGGCGGGCTGGTATCGGCGCGACCTGATTACCGAGGTGCAGGATCTGGCGACAATTGAAGCTGAATCCGCAAGTCTGTCGTGCGAGCCAGTTTCCATCGACGCCCTGCTGCAAGATCTACTTGCCATGATTAAGCCCCTCGTGGCCAATGCAGGACTGCGCATGAACCTGGCTAACGCAAATGGCCTGGACATTCTCGCGAACCCGGTACGGATCAAGCAAGTGATGCTCAATCTTCTATCTAATGCGATCAAATACAATCGCCTTGGTGGGAGCATCGATGTGTCGTGTTTCATGGATGGTCAAGCGCAGGTGCGTATCGGTGTGCGTGATACTGGGCATGGTTTAACGCCGAAGGAGCTAGCGAGCCTATTTCAACCGTTCAACCGGCTCGGTCAGGACCGCGGAAAGGAGGTCGGAACTGGCGTCGGCCTGGTCGTGACCAAGAAACTTGTCGAGTCGATGGGAGGAATAATTGGAGCGGAGAGTGAAGTCGGATGCGGGTCCTTGTTCTGGTTCAACATGCCGGTAGCGATGGGCGCATCGCGACTAGTTGCAAGCGCGTAAGGAGTACCAATTGCGTGTTCGGCCGCCCCCCTACTCCTCCAAGGAAGACAATGCTTGAAGACTGGTTCCGGGCGCCATCGTTTGCGCGGCATCACCGCATGATATTCTGGCAATGATTGCGCTGCAATGCGCACTCAAGGCGCATTGCGTTGCGACGGGTCGCGCAGGAAAGCCGGCGATGGTCCCGTTACGCCGGAACGATCGCGCTCCCGCCTATTCAAGTTGACGGGTAGCTCAAGCCACGTTGAGCGGGATCTTCAGGTAGCGCGTGCCATTCGCCTCGGGCTCCGGGAAATGGCCGGCGCGCATATTGACCTGCACCGATGGCAGAATCAGCATTGGCATCTCCAGGGTCGCATCGCGCTTGGTGCGCATCGCGACAAACTCTTCCTCGCTGATACCTTTGCGAACATGGACATTGTTGGCCCGTTCATCGGCGACGCTGCTGACGAATTGCAGCTCGCGCCCGTCCGGTTGATAGTCGTGGCACATGTACAGCACAGTGTGTTCCGGCAAGCTCAACACTTTGTTGATTGAACGAAATAGCGTGCGCGCATTACCTCCAGGGAAATCGCAGCGCGCGGTACCGTAATCGGGAATGAACAAGGTATCGCCAACGAAAGCAGCCATCTGGCTGCCATTGCTCATCGTATAAGTCATGCAAGCCGGCGTGTGACCTGGCGTGTGCAGTGCACGGCATCTAAGATTGCCAATGGTAAAGTGCTCTTCGTCCTTGAAGAGATGATCGAACTGGCTCCCATCGCGCGCCATCTCCGGCCCGGTGTTGAAAAGCGTGCCGAAGACTTCCTGCACGGTGGCGATATGTTGCCCAATGGCGACCTTGCCACCGAGCGTATGTTGCAGGTAGGGCGCGGCCGTCAGGTGGTCCGCATGAACATGAGTTTCGAGAATCCACTCGACCTGCGCGCCCAGCTCCACAACACGGGCAAGGAGCTTGTCGGCCGAGGTGGTTGCGGTATGGCCGGACTTGGCATCGTAGTCGAGTACGCTGTCAATCAATGCACAGCGCCTGGTGTCAGGATCGAACACCAGATAACTGATGGTGCTGGTGACCGGATCGAAGAATCCTTCGACTTGAAGTTGTGTACGGGCTGTCATCTTTCTTTCTCCTTGAGGCTGGCCTGGTGAAGCCGCCGTTTCCAGAGTTACAGCAAGACCCGTGCCACGTAAGGAAAGCGCATGATTTGAACACCAAGTGCTTGATTCGATGGTGCCGATTCAAAAGTCAGGCAAGCGTAGCAGCAGCGGCAACTGGCGCGCGGGACTGCCATTGGCAGTGTGCCTGACAAGCATGGCAGTGCTGTGAAAACCGAAAATCACCATCAGGAGCGACGATGAACAGCAAGCACCCCTTCCCCGCCAAGCCGGGGTCGCGTCCATCCGAAGTACAGGCGCTGGTGTCGTTTCTGGAACACGAGCCGCATCCGATGATCGTGCTCGATTCCGACTACAACATCCTCGCCGCCAACACGGCATACCAGCGCCAGTTTGGCAGCGCCGGTAAGCCGTTTCTCGGTCAAAAGTGCTACCGGATTTCACATCACTACGATGTGCCTTGCGATCAGGCTGGTGAGGATTGCCCTATGAAGAAAGCGCAGGAGTTGCGCGGTCCGGACCGGGTGCTGCACATTCACCACACGCCACGCGGTCCCGAACACGTGGAAGTGGAATTGCGGCCGATTCTGGACAAGCGCGGTGTCATTACTGCCTACGTCGAAAGACTGGCGACCGTGCGCAGCGCCTCAGCGCGGCCCAGCGACGAAGGCCTGGTCGGTCGTTCGCCGGCTTTCAACCTGGCGCTGGCGGCGCTGCAGCGGGTGGCGCCATCGATGTTGCCAGTGTTGCTGCTGGGGGAGTCCGGCACCGGCAAGGAGCTGTTTGCCAGGGCCGTCCATGAATCGAGCGAACGCGCGGGCGGCCCGTTCGTCGTGGTCGATTGCTCCGGATTAACCGAAACGCTATTCGAGAACGAACTGTTCGGCCATGAAAAAGGCGCGTTCACGGGGGCCGGCACGCGCAAACCGGGACTAGTTGAGACCGCGCAGGGGGGCACCCTGTTTCTCGACGAGATAGGCGACGTGCCACTGACAATGCAGGTCAAGTTGCTACGCCTGATCGAATCGGGCACCTACCGGCGCGTCGGCGGCGTCGAGACGCTGCACGCCAATTTCCGCCTTGTTGCCGCGACCCACAAGCCAATGGAAAAAATGATGATGGATGGGCAATTCCGGCAGGACCTGTATTACCGCATCAGTGCCTTCCCGATACAGTTGCCGCCGCTACGCCAGCGCGCCGAAGACATTGCCTTGCTGGTCAATTCATTCCTGCAACGTGCCGACGCCGGCAAGCGTAAGCTGACAATTGAAGCCGAGGCAATGATCCAATTGCAGCAGGCCGCGTGGCCGGGCAACGTGCGCGAGTTGCGCAACGTGCTGGAGCGCGCCAGGTTATTTGCCGACGACGGCGTGATTCGTACCGAGCATCTACCTGTCGCGCCAGCCGTACGGATCATCCCAACGGCGATCCGCACCGACGGCGCCAGCGATGGTTTGCCAACGCTGCTGGCGACGTATAGCGGTACCCGCAGCGAACTGGCGGCGCACTTGGGCATCAGTGAACGCACGCTATACAGGCGACTGAAAGAGGTGGGACTGGCGTAGTTTGATCAATTGACTGCCAAACACTGCCATCGCTGTCAGCGTGGCAGTCGCGCACGATGTGCCTGGAATCGGCGATGACCAGCCTGCCAAGCCAAGCCCTTGTTATTCCACGAGTAATTGATGTGGCCTGTGTTTGGCATAGAACTTGCTCCTGTCATTGATATGAACTTTGCTAGCCATCAAGTGTTCTCGTGTGGCGGCAAGGCAGGAGATGGTTCTCAATAACCTTCCACCATCATCTACTCATTGAAAAAGGTAAGCATGAAAGCTAACGTAGGTAGTATTGACCGGACAATTCGCATTCTGGTAGGGGCATGCTTGATCGCGGCCACCCTGTTTGGCGTGATCGGCCCCTGGGGCTGGCTTGGCCTAGCGCCGCTGGCCACCGGGATCTTTCGCTTCTGCCCGGCGTATCTTCCGTTCGGGTTTCGTACTTGCCCGATTAAGAAATGAACCATGTCAATGAGGAGCCTCGTATGACGAACAGCCCAGCTGGATATCGGGAATTGACGGCCTCTGTTTCAAAGCAACTCGGCACCTTACGCGCCGATACGCCAGACGTCATGAAGGCGTTTGGCGACTTGGCCAAGGCGGCATTGCGGGATGGTGCCCTCGACAAGAAGACCAAGGAGTTAATCGCGCTTGCCTTGGGCGTGGCGGCCCACTGTGATGCATGCATCGGCTTTCACGTTCAGGCACTTGTGAAACTCGGTACAACCAAGTCCGAACTCGAAGAGGCGCTGGGAATGGCAATCTATATGGGAGGCGGCCCATCGGCTATGTACTCGGCCAATGCCCTCGCCGCATTCGAGGAATTCTCAACGTTACCATAAGCTAGTTGCCCCACAGGCCGGGTCGCGGCGCCGCTTTCCCATACAATATATTAAAAAGTAGTATATAATTTTATATATTGAAAGGCGCGCTACTTGGAAAGGAACGTCAGGATGGCAAAGGCAACTGAAAGAATCGATGTAGACGCAATGCACCTCGCCGCAATGCAGGCATGCGGCTTGATGAAGGTGCTGGCCAACCCGGACCGCTTGACGCTGTTGTGCCAGCTGACCCAAGGCGAACATTGCGTGAGCGAGTTGGAAACCGTACTTGGCATCAGCCAGCCGACCCTGTCCCAGCAACTGGCCGTGCTACGCGATGAACAATTAGTGCGCACGCGGCGCGAAGGCAAGCAAATTTTCTACAGTATCGCTAGCGCCGAGGCGCTGGCAATCCTGCAACTGTTGTATGAACTGTTTTGTCCCAGAAAAGAAGGAGAAACGTCATGATCGATTGGACCCATTTCACACCATTGGCCGCGACTGTCGGCGGCGTACTGATCGGGCTGTCGGCGGCGCTGTTTATTCTCTTTAGCGGCAGGATTGCCGGCATCAGCGGCATCCTGGGCGGTCTGCTGGCATGGCCGCGAGGCGATATAGCGTGGCGCGTCGCCTTCCTGTTCGGCCTGGTCGCGGCGCCGCTGGTGTTCGGTCTCTTTGCGCCACTCCCGACAGTGCAAATCGATGCCGGCACCCCTGCCCTGATCGTTGCCGGGCTCCTGGTCGGGATCGGTACCCGTTATGGCTCCGGATGCACCAGCGGCCACGGCGTATGCGGCCTGTCGCGCCTGTCGCCCAGATCCCTGGCGGCCACTGCGGCATTCATGTTCGCCGGCTTCGTCACCGTGTTCGTAATCCGTCACGTACTCGTTTAAGGAGAGCATCATGCAAGTCATTATGGCGTTAATCGTCGGCTTGGTCTTTGGAATCGGCCTGATCGTTTCTGGAATGACCGATCCGTCCAAGGTAATCGGGTTCCTCGATCTGGCGGGAGATTGGGACCCCTCGCTCGGGCTGGTCATGGCTGGCGCCATCCTGGTCGGACTGCTGGCCTTTCGCCTTGCCGCCGGGCGCAAGCGTTCACTGCTCGGCGACGTCATGCGCCTGCCAACCGCCACCCAAATTGACCGCCGCCTGGTCTTTGGGGGCCTTGCCTTCGGCGCTGGCTGGGGCCTCGCTGGCTACTGCCCTGGTCCGGCGCTTGCCTCGCTCGCCAGCGGCAATGCCAAGCCACTTCTTTTCAGCGCCGCCATGCTGACCGGCATGGCGATCTTCGAACTCGTCGAACGCCTGCGTGCGCGCTCCAGGCTGGCCGCACAAACCGTACGCTAACCTGCGGAGAAACTATGTTCATTGCTCTCGGACTTGGCTTGGTCGTCGGCGTGATACTCGCGCTGACCGGCGCCGGCGGCGGCATCCTCGCCGTGCCTCTGCTGGTCTTCGGCTTGCAGATGGGCCTGGCGCAAGCAGGACCGATCGGCCTGCTCGCGGTAGGCATGGCTGCCGCATTGGGCGCGGTTCTCGGGCTACGTGATGGTATCGTACGCTACCGTGCAGCGTTCCTGATCGCCGGATCCGGCATGCTGCTGTCGCCGTTCGGCCTGCGGATTGCACATCGGATCGACAATCGCTGGCTCAGCGCTCTATTCGCACTGATCCTGCTGTTCGTGGCAGCGCGGACCGTGCGCCAGGCCAGGCCAGGCACGCCTGCCGCAATCCGCCCAAGCCCCGATGTCCACCCCTGCATGCGCGACGCGCACAGCGGTCGCTTCATCTGGACCAGCGGTTGCGCACGCGCGCTCGCCTTGTCCGGAACGGTGGCGGGCCTGTTGTCGGGACTGTTGGGTGTAGGCGGCGGTTTTGTTATGGTGCCCGCGCTACAGCGCTATACCAATCTGGAGATGCGGTCGGTTGTCGCCACGTCGCTGACCGTCATCGCGCTGGTATCGGTAACTGGCGTGCTCGCCAGCGCGGCCACGGGCGGCATGACGTGGAGTGTGGCGATGCCATTTTCAGCCGGTGCCCTGGCGGGCATGCTTGGCGGACGTGTAGTGGCGGCCCGACTGGCGGGGCCACATTTGCAGATCGGATTTGCCGCAGTCGCAGCTGCCGTGGCAATTGGCATGCTCGCCAAAGCCCTGCTCTAGGCCCCCTCAATTATTGCATTATTTCGGAGACCCACCATGAACGTCAATCCTATCCAGTTGTTCGATACCGACTCGTCAACATTTACCTACATCCTTGTGGCTCCCGGCGAGCGCGCGGCAGTGCTGATAGATCCGGTCCAGCGGCACTGGGAGCGCGACTTGCAGCACCTCGCCCGCCTAAACCTGGAACTGGCCTACATCCTGGAAACGCATGCCCACGCCGACCATGTCACTTCGGCCGGCAAGCTGCGCGAATTGACCGGCGCCAAGGCCGCTGTACCGGGCGGCTGCGGTATTGCTCCTGCTGAGGTACAACTTGCCGATGGCGACGTTATCTCCTTTGGCAAGGGTGAGCGGATCGTGGTCTTGCATACGCCCGGCCATACCGCTGGCAGCATGAGCTACCTGTGGCGCGGCAACGTGTTTACCGGCGACACTTTGCTCATTGACGGTTGCGGCCGCACTGACTTCCAGAGCGGCAGCGCGCAGGCCCTATACGACAGCGCAACGACCAAACTGTTCGTGCTGCCGGACGACACGCGGGTCTGGCCGGCGCATGACTACAAGGGGCAGTCGGTCTCCACCATCGGATGGGAAAAACGGCACAACGCGCGTCTGGCCAACCGCAGCGACAGGGAATTCGTCGCGCTCATGGCGGGGCTCGACCTGCCAAAACCCAAGCTGATCGATGTCGCGGTTCCGGCCAATCAACATCTTGGGCTGCCACACGGAGCTTGACCAACGCGTTTCCGGCCTAGCCAAACGATCACTCGCTGAATCGTCTATGTCAAGACCCGCCTGGTTATAGACGCGTTTAACGAATAATTCTGGCTTGGTCTGCTGCCATTTTTTCATTGCCTGGATCGGTGTTTCGTTATTCAGGGCGCGCTGAGGAATGTTGTGGTTATAGATTTTCAGGTAATTGCGCAACGTCGATTCCAGTTCGTCCCGAGAACCGAAACGGGTCTGGTTAACGATCTCGCTGATGCGGCCATTGAAACGCTCGACCATGCCATTGGTTTCCGGTTTGCCCATGCACACCATCGCCAAACGCAGCTTCACAGTTGTCATCTTAATAGGGTGTTGAATTTATCGCCGCTCCCGCCCCCCCGGGCCGGTAAATGTTGTTCAATCAGCCCACTTTCAGCTCCGCCATCATGCGCAAGATCGACGTCACCCAGTACTCCCTGTACAGTTACCGCTCGCTGGAGGAACGCATCCTCGATGCACATCCGTTACGCAAGCTGCGGGTGCTGGTCGATGCCATTCTGGCCAGCATGAACGACGATTTCCAGGCGCTGTACTCGCGCCATGGGCGTCCCTCGATCACCCCGGAACGCCTGCTGCGCGCCAGCCTGATCCTGACGCTGTTCTCGATCCGCTCCGAGCGCCAACTGGTGCAGCACATCGAATACAATCTGCTGTACCGTTGGTTCGTCGGCATGAACCTCGACGAGGCCGTGTGGAACCACTCGACCTTCAGCGCCAACCGTGAGCGTCTGTTCAGCGAGGCGATGACACAGCGCTTCTTCGCCCAGGTGTTGTGCATCGCCGAATGGCAAATTCTGGTTTCGGACGAGCATTTCACCGTCGAAGGCACCATGACCGAGGCGTGGGCATCAGTCAAGAGCTTCACCAAGAAAGATGGCAGCGGGCCAACGCCGAGCGACGGGGGCCGCAACGCCACGGTCGACTTCAAGGGAGAGAAACGCTCCAACGAGACACGCCAATCGACGACCGATCCGGATGCGCGGCTGTACAAAAAAGTTGACGGCGACAAGGCCAGGCGGTGCTACCTGGGCCATGCGCTGATGGAGAGTCGCCACGGCCTGGTGGTTGACGCCACCACCACACTGGCGACTGGCACGGCTGAACGCGACGCAGCGTTCATCATGGCTAGGCGCAGCATCAAAAAAGCCGGCGCGACGCTGGGCGCCGACAAGGGTTACGACGCGGCCGCGTTCGTCAAGCAATTGCGCAGCTTGGACGTGACACCGCACGTTGCCCAGAAAAAACACAGCGCCATCGATGAGCGGACCACGCGCCATGTCGGCTACGCGGTGAGCATCAAGAAACGCAAGCTCGTCGAGGAGATATTCGGCTGGAGTAAAACCATCGGTGGGCTGCGCAAGGCACGCTTTATCGGCCTGGCGAAGGTGCGCACGCAGACCACGTTCACCTTCGCCGCCTACAACCTGACACGCATGGCGACCATCTTTGGCTGGCGTTTGTCGGCGGTAGTGGAATAACTCCGTTCAGGGAAGGCGAAAAGTGCTAAAAAGAACCAAAAAACCGCCTAAAAAACAGCTGGAAACCGGTTTTTAGGCGGTAAGCGGTTCC
>NZ_JBNYXW010000032.1:0-16453 GCF_051380875.1 Janthinobacterium woesei | reverse complement strand
GAAACAACTTTGCGCCGATGATAGTGCTGCAACCAGTGTGAAAGTAGGTTATCGTCAGGCTTGTTATTCGTAGTAGAGAAAAACCCGTCAAGCAATTGACGGGTTTTTTTTCGTCTGATGCTTTTTCTGCTTGCACCCCCAAAGTGGTTTATTGGCCAGCGGCCACCGGCGCGGTGATACAACTCCATGTTGCAGCTGTTCCAAATTGATACATGGCCCGTCTGCTATGGGGCATGCACGCATGGCATGGCATTTGCTCTTATTGGTTATTGACTAAAAAACCAAGGAGACCAGCATGACCTATTCCATCCGTACCCTGCTCGGCGTGGCCGCTGCCGGCGCCGTCGCCCTCACTTCCCTGCTGACCTTGCCGCATGCCTATGCGCATGGCAATGTCACGCCACAAGGGGTCGACACCACTGGCTTGCCAAAAGTGGGCGACAAGTGGCTGGAACAAAATCCGTATCGTGGTAATAAACTGGCCCTGAGCGTGGGCACCTCTGCCTACAACCAGAATTGCGCGCGCTGCCACGGTATCGAAGCCATCTCGGGCGGCATTGCGCCAGATTTGCGCCAGCTAGACCGCGATTGTTTCAGTATCAAGAATGAGACAAAAAAACAAGCTTGCTACAAGGAAACGGACAACTATTACCTGGCCACCATACGCCACGGTAAAGTACGCAATGGTGCCGTGTACATGCCGCCGTTTGAAGGCGTGTTCAACCAGGAAGCCATGTGGGCCATCAAGACCTATCTGGAAACCCGCAGAGAGTCGAACTGATCACGAAGGAGTCTTATGCGTTCATTCCGTATCCAGGGCGCGCGCGCGATGATCTCGCTCGCCTGCCTGGCACTGTGCGCGGCCGTACCGGCGCGCGCCGACTGGCAAAAAGTGCAACAGTCGGGCAGCCTGAAAGTGGCCGTGTACAACGAGTTTGCCCCATTTTCCGACAAGGGCGTGGGCATCGATATCGATATTGCCGAGGCGCTGGCGAAGAAACTGGGGCTGAAATTGAGTCTGTTGCCATTTCCCGCTGGCGAAAACCTGAATGATGATTTGCGCAATATGGTGTGGAAGGGCCATTACCTCGGCTATGGTCCCGCCGACGTGATGCTGCATGTGCCGGTCGACAAGAAATTGATGGCTGACAACGACAAAGTCGAAATTTTTGCCCCATATTATGTTGAAACGGTGCGACTGGTACGCAGCGCGCATGCCGTGCCACAATTCGACGGCGTCGCCTCGCTGGCCGGCAAGCGCATCGGCGTGGAAAAAGTGTCGATCGCGGCCATGCTGATGTTGGGGGAAGATAATGGCAAGTACCGCGACGATGTGCGCATTTTCGATACGGCTGCCGAAGCCTTGCAGCAATTGCAGGCGGGCCAGCTCGACGCTGTGCTGGCCAACCGTTCGGAAATCGAGTCGGTGCTGAAAAGCGATCCCGCCTTTCCCCTGAGCGAAGTGGCGTTCGCTCGCCTGCCGCGTGCCGGCTGGGCCGTGGGCCTGGCCGTCAGCAGGCAGCAACTGGACGTGGCCAAACTGCTGCAGGCCGCCATGAATGACATGGCCGCCAGCGGCGAACTGAAAGCCATTTTTGAGAAATACGGCGTGCAGGAAGCGCGGCCGTAACAGGCCATGCTGCAATGCTAAAAAGCCCGTGCATCGATCGATGCGCGGGCTTTTTGTCTTAGAAACTGTATTGGGCGCTGACACCCAGCAACCAATTGCGTCCTGGCGCCGCCTCATAGTAGCGCTTGTTGCTGTCGCCGACGATGACGGAACCCACGTAGGTCTTGTCGAAAAGATTGTTCAAGCGGGCAAATTCCTTGAAGCGCCAGTTGCCCACGCTTTGTTTTGCATTGATACGGGCATTGAACACCGTGTAGCCGGGTGCCGGCTTTTCGCTGTTGCTGTCTTCCGCATAGACCTGGTTGCTGGCCACGCTTTCCAGCGCCGCGCCAAAGCGCTCAAACGTATCTTTCCACGCCAGTTCCGCGAACAGGTTGGCGCTAGGTACGCCCGGCAAACGGCTGCCTTCGCTAACGGTGCCGAAGGCCTGGTCATACACGGCGTGCAGGCTGGTGAGCGCCACTTTTGTCGTGAAACCATAGGGCAGGCTGGAATCGAGCGACACCTCCATGCCCTGGCGCAAGGTCTTGCCCGCATTGCGATAGCTGGTGCGCCCGCCGCTGGACTTGTCGACCACCAGTTCGTCGTTGGTCTTGATCTGGAACAAAGCTGCGTTCAGGTGCGTGTTGTTGTTGATTCTGGCCTTGATGCCCGCTTCCAGGTTGGTGCTGGTGGCCGGTTTCAAGTTGAAATTGAAGCCGCCGCCGGTGCCAGAATAAAATAACTCGTTCAAGGTAGGCGCCTCGAAGCCGCGCGCGGCGCTGGCGTACACGTTGACGTTGGGTGTCAGCTTGTAGAGCAGGCCCAGCACCGGCGTCGTGTGGCTAAATTCCAGACTGCCGCTATCGTTGCCATTGCTGAAGAAATGGTCGCTGACCGATACTTTCATCTTGCTGTAGCGCAAACCTGCGCTGAGTAGCCACGGCCCGCTTTGCCATTCCGCCTGGATATACGGATCGAGGCTGGAGACGACATCCTGCTCGTCGCGGCGCAGCTTGCCCTTGACGCCAAAGGTATTGCCGATGAAATTTTCATAGCCGGTGCGGTCATCGCTGGAGCGGCCATAGTCGATGCCGATGGTGGTGCTCAGCTTGCCGCCAGCCAATTGATTCACATGCAGCCAATTGGTGTCGATGCCATAGAACTGACGCTGGAAGTCGACCACGCCGCCTGAATGGCTGGCCGGCGCCTGGAAGCCTTTGTTGAATGCCTGGTATTGGATCACGTCGCGGTTGCCGCCATACACCATCACATGCAGGCGGTCGTCGCCGAAAGCCTGTTCATAGGTGGCGCCGATTTGCTGGTGGTCGATGCTCTTGCGCGTGTTGTAGCGTTCGGCCAGGGTGCGTTTCGGGTTTTGCGTGTCCGTCGCGTCGATTTCGCCGGCGCGCGGGTCGCGTACAAACGTGGCCCAAGTGGCGCCCAGCGGATCTTGCGTGTTGCCCTGGTGCAAGCTGTTGGCGACGATGGTCAGCTTGCTGTCGGCCGTCGGTTTTACCGTGATCTTGCCGAAGGCCTGTTCGCGCGTGGCGGCGCTGTGGTCGCGGAAACCATCGGTGCGAAAGCGCGAACCGTCGAGCACGTAGCCGATACCGCCTGCCTGGCCCTGCGCGCTCAAGTCCACCTTGCTGGCGCCGAAGCTGCCGCCCGTGACATTCAGTTCCACCGAGGGTGGATTCTGGCCATCCTTGGAAAACAGCTGGATCACGCCGCCCGAATGGTTGCCGTAGATGGCGGAAAATGGCCCGCGCAAGACTTCGATGCGCTCGGCTGTATCCAGGTTGAAGGTGGCTGCCTGCCCTTGGCCGTCGGGCATGCTGGCGGGAATGCCGTCGCTGATGAGTTTGACGCCGCGCACGCCGAAGGCCGAGCGGGCGCCGAAGCCGCGCGAAGAGATTTGCAAGTCTTGCGCATAGTTCTGGCGGTTCTGTACCACCAAGCCCGGTACGGCAGCCAGCGCTTCCGAAGCGTTGACGCGGATTTGGCCATCCTGGATGCGCGCGCTGTCGACGACGTCGATGGAAGCGGGTACTTCCTGGCTGGGGTGAGGAATGCGGCTGCCGCTGATCACCACCGTATCCAAGAGTTGTCCGCCAGCGGGGACAACTGCCTCGGCGGCAAAAACGTGGGGGGCGAGGGTGGCGCTGCCGGCGACAAACAGGCTGGCGATGGTGTTCAAGCGGAAACGATACTGCATGCGGGTTCTCCAATGTGTATAAAAGCCTGCTTGCGCGCGTGCGCGGCACAGGTCTGCATCGTTATCAAGCAATATGCCTGCCATGTCTCCATTGGTGGGCTGAAATTATACGCCTGCCAGTGGCACGGCGTTTGCATGCAAGCATTTTCATCCGCGCTGCCAGTGCGCGCTTTTCTGTCGTTTTGCCATTGAAAAGGTGATTATGCCCAACTTCTTCCTTCGCTTGCGCGTGGCTTGCTGCCTTTTGCCAGCGCTCGCTTGCACAGCCGTCCAAGCGGCGCCATTTGCCTATGTTCCCAATGAAAAGTCAGGCACCCTGAGTGTGATCGACACGGCCACCGACCAGGTGGTACGCCAGATCGCTGCCGGCAAGCGCCCGCGCGGCATCGCCGCCGACCCCACCGGGCGGCAATTGTTTGTCACGGATGCGGCCAGCAGCGCCTTGTTGCTGATCGATAACGTGGCGGGCGCACCCGTGCGCAGCGTGGCGCTGGGCAAATCGCCTGAAGGCGTCAGTGCCTCCCTCGACGGCAGCCATGTGGCCGTGGCCGTCGAAGAAAACAATAGCGTGGCCCTGCTCGACGGCCATACGGGCGCCTTGCTCGCCGACATAAAAGTGCACGGACGCAATCCCGAACACGCCGTCTTCAGCCCGGACGGGCGCTGGCTGCTGGTCAGCGCGGAAGAGGCCGAGCAAGTCGATGTCATTGATGTCGCGCAACGCCGCCAGGTGGGTTCCGTCGCCGTGGGCTTGCGTCCGCGCGGCATCGGTTTCAGCCCCGACTCTGGCCGCGCCTATGTGGCCTGCGAGCTGGTCAACGCCGTCTACGTGATCGACATGACGCAGCGCAAGGCCATCGCCACTATTGCTGCCGGCAAGAATGCGAATGGCATCGCGGTCCACCCCAGCGGCAAGCAGGTATATGTCTCGAACGGCACGGATGGCACGGTAATGGTGATCGATACGGCCAGCAACGAGGTGACGGCCACCATTGCCGTCGGCAAGCGTCCCTGGAACATGGCTATCACACCCGACGGCGCCAAGCTGTACGTGGCCAATGGCCGCTCGAACAGCGTCTCCGTCATCGACACGGCCAGCGCGCGCAAGGTGGCCGATGTTGCCGTCGGCGAATTGCCGTGGGGCGTGGTGATTCGCTAGCTGCCCTGCAACAGGTGTTCCAGTCTGGCACACCTGTTCCATTGTGCAGCGTCAACGGGGCTGCGCGGGGGGCGCGGCAGGGGTGTCCCGGATTGGAACAGGACGCCTCCATTTTGTTCAAAACGCCAACAGGCGGCGCCATCCGTTCAGCTGGTCATGCGGGGGCGAAAGGCGTGCCGAGGTTGATGCCACGCCCTTGTAACAGCGGTAAAACCCGCTAAGTTTGTAGAGGGGAGGCGAGCTGGCACGGCATTTGCGAAAGACTGCATGTACTCACCCCATCTGTACCAGGACGTTCGACTTAACCAGCAACATTCCAATTCTACAAACCGATAGAGGACGACATGAATCTCGCAGACATCAGCAAACTGGGCGTCGCCAACCCCTTCAAACAACGTTACGATAATTACATTGGCGGCAAATTTGTTGCACCCGTTAAAGGTGAATACTTTCCTAACATTACTCCGATCACGGGCCTGCCGTTTTGCGAAATCGCCCGTTCCACGGCGGAAGACGTCGAACTGGCGCTGGACGCCGCCCACGCTGCCAAGGACGCCTGGGGCAAGACGTCGCCCGCCGAGCGCGCCAACATCCTGAACCGCATCGCCGACCGCATCGAACAGAACCTGAGCCTGATCGCCACGGCGGAAACCATCGACAACGGCAAGCCCATCCGTGAAACGATGAACGCCGACATTCCGCTGGCGATCGACCATTTCCGCTACTTTGCCGGCTGCATCCGCGCCCAGGAAGGTTCCGTTGCGCAAATCGATGCGGAAACCTATGCCTATCACTACCATGAGCCGCTGGGCGTGGTGGGCCAGATCATCCCGTGGAATTTCCCCATCCTGATGGCCGTGTGGAAACTGGCGCCCGCCCTGGCCGCCGGCAATTGCGTGGTGCTGAAACCGGCCGAGCAGACACCGGCCTCCATCATGGTGTTGATCGAGCTGATCGGCGACTTGCTGCCGCCGGGCGTGTTGAACATCATCAATGGTTTCGGCCTGGAAGCGGGCAAGCCGTTGGCATCGAGCAAGCGCATCGCCAAGATCGCTTTTACGGGCGAAACGGGCACGGGCCGTTTGATCATGGGCTACGCCGCGCAAAACCTGATTCCCGTCACGCTGGAGCTGGGCGGCAAGTCGCCGAACATTTTCTTTGAAGACGTGATGGATGCCGACGACGATTATTTTGATAAATGCCTGGAAGGCTTCACCATGTTTGCGCTGAATCAAGGCGAAGTGTGCACCTGCCCATCGCGCGTGCTGATCCAGGAATCGATCTACGAGAAATTCATGGAACGGGCGCTCAAACGCGTCGCCGCCATCAAGCAGGGCAACCCGCTCGATTCGGCCACCATGATCGGCGCACAGGCGTCGCAGGAGCAACTGGAAAAAATCCTGTCCTACCTCGACATCGGCCGCCAGGAAGGCGCCGAAGTGCTGGCCGGTGGCGAGCGCCACACGCAGGCGGGCGACCTGGAGGGCGGCTATTACGTGCGTCCGACTGTGTTCAAGGGCAACAACAAGATGCGCATCTTCCAGGAGGAAATTTTCGGGCCGGTCGTCTCCGTTACCACCTTCAAGGATGAGGCCGAAGCGCTGGCGATTGCCAACGACACCTTGTACGGACTGGGCGCCGGTTTGTGGACGCGTGACGGCTCGCGTGCCTTCCGCATGGGGCGCGCCATCCAGGCCGGCCGCGTGTGGACCAATTGCTATCACCTGTATCCGGCCCACGCCGCGTTCGGCGGCTACAAGCAATCGGGTATCGGCCGCGAAAACCACAAGATGATGCTCGACCATTACCAGCAAACGAAAAACTTGCTGGTGAGCTATAGCTCGAAAGCCCTGGGCTTCTTCTAAACCGGCAGATAGCGCCGCGCCTGCCTGGGCGCGGCGCGTAGAAAGGGATGCCATGGGTGCAGCAATTGCCAGGGTGGTCGCCACCGATGCGGCGTTGGAAATGATGGACAAGTTGCGCGAGCGTCACGGCCCGCTGATGTTTTTCCAGTCGGGCGGCTGCTGCGACGGCAGTGCGCCCATGTGCTACGCGCTGGGCGAGTTCGATGTCAGCGATACCGACATCTACCTCGGCAACCTGAATGGCACACCGTTCTACATGGGACTCGAGCAATTCGAGTACTGGGAGCATACGCAGTTGATCATCGATGTGGTCGATGGCAATGGCGGCATGTTTTCACTCGACAACGGCACGGGCAAGCGCTTCCTGACGCGTTCGCGCCTGTTCACCGATGCAGAGTGCGCTGTGCTGCATGCCCAGACGCATGAGCACGGCAGCAAAAGCCCTTGACCGGCAGCACTTGATACAAACACATACTAATAACAGAGGGAGATGATTGTGCAGAAAAAAATCATGGGGATAGTCGTCAGTTTGGGCCTGGTATCGCTGGCCTCGTTCGTGCACGCAGCGGACGCGGGCAATGTTACCAGCGCCATGCTCGACAACACGGCAAAGAATCCGTCGAGCATCTTGTCGTTTGGCATGGGCACGCAGGGCCAGCGCTATTCGCCGTTGACGCAGATCAATGACAAGACCGTGGCCAAGCTGGTGCCGGCCTGGTCATTCTCGTTTGGCGGCGAAAAGCAGCGGGGCCAGGAATCGCAGCCATTGATTCACAACGGCAAGATGTTCGTCACGGCATCGTATTCGCGCATCTTTGCCATCGATTTGAAGACGGGTGCCAAGCTGTGGAAATATGAGCACCGCTTGCCAGAGGGCATCATGCCGTGCTGCGACGTGGTCAACCGCGGCGCCGCCTTGTTCGGCAACCTGGTGATCTTCGGCACCCTCGATGCGTATCTGGTGGCGCTCGATCAAAACACGGGCAAGATCGTCTGGAAGGAAAAAGTCGATGACTACGCGGCCGGCTACTCGATGACGGCCGCGCCGCTGATCGCCGAAGGTTTGTTGCTGACTGGCGTGTCGGGCGGTGAATTCGGTATCGTGGGCCGGGTCGAGGCGCGCAATCCCATGACGGGCGAGCTGGTGTGGTCGCGCCCCACAGTGGAGGGACACATGGGCCACCGCTACGACAAGGATGGCAAGGCCAGCGACAACGGCATTTCCGGCACGGTGAACAAGACCTGGCCAGGCGACCTGTGGAAAACGGGCGGCGCCTCGACCTGGATGGGCGGCACCTACGATCCGCAAACCAAGCTGGCGTATTTCGGCACGGGCAACCCGGCACCCTGGAACAGCCATTTGCGCCCTGGCGACAACCTGTATTCCTCGTCTACCGTGGCGCTCGATGTGAAGACGGGGCAGATCAAGTGGGCCTACCAGAACACGCCCAACGATGCCTGGGATTTTGATGGCGCCAATGAATTCGTCACCTTCGACATGGATGGCAAGCGCTACGGCGGCAAGGCCGACCGCAACGGTTTCTTCTATGTGATCGACGCCAACACGGGCAAGCTGCAGAACGCCTTTCCTTTTGTTAAGAAAATCACCTGGGCCAGCAGCATCGACTTGAAGACAGGCCGGCCGAACTACATCGCCGCCGGCCGTCCTGGCGACCCGACCAAGGGAGAAGAAGGCAAGAAGGGCACGACTGTGTTTGCCGCGCCCGCTTTCCTGGGGGCAAAAAACCAGATGCCGATGGCGTACTCGCCGCAAACCAGGCTGTTTTATGTGCCTGCCAATGAATGGGGCATGGATATCTGGAATGAGCCGATCAGCTACAAGAAAGGCGGCGCTTTCCTCGGTGCAGGTTTTACCATCCGCCCCCTGTTTGACGACTACATCGGCGCCATGCGCGCCATCGATCCGAAGACGGGCAAGATCGTGTGGGAAATCAAGAACAATGCGCCGCTGTGGGGTGGCGTGATGAGTACGGCTGGCAATTTGGTGTTCTACGGCACGCCGGAAGGTTTCCTGAAAGCCGTCGACGCGAAGACGGGCAAGGAACTGTGGAAATTCCAGACCGGCTCCGGCGTCGTGGCGCCACCCGTCACCTGGCAGGATGGCGACACGCAATACGTGGCCGTCGTTTCCGGCTGGGGTGGCGCGGTCCCGCTGTGGGGTGGCGAAGTGGCGAAGAAGGTCAACTTCCTGGAGCAGGGCGGTTCCGTATGGGTCTTCAAACTGGCGTCGAAGTAACGGGGGTGTAGCGCCCGGGCTAGTGCGGATGGGCGTCTCCCAGTCCGCACGGTGCGCAAAACCTGGGCGCTTGCTTTTTGCTGACGGCCCAGGCCGTCAGTTTTTTTTGTTTACCTGTACGCGCGATCAGCATACTTGCGGTCAAAAAATGAACACTGCAAGTGACGATTGATCCGCTGCTGCACACGTTTATCAGGTTTTTTCTCTTTCTCCCTCTGTGCGGTTCTGGGCACGCTTATTGCCAAAGATTGAGCTACATCAATCACTGGTGTGCACACTAAAAACACAGAAGAAAGCGGAGAAAAAATGAATACATTGATCAAGCTGGGGAGCCTCGGTGTCATGATGATCGCAGCGATGGGACAGGCGCAAGCCGTCGATATCAAGGCCGGCGACTGGACCGTGTCGGTGGGCGGCATCGTCAACGCCTACTACACGCAAGTGTCGTGCTCTGGCGACGCCGTGGGCGGGCTGGCGCTGGGCGGCCAGGCGCTCGGTTGCGGCGGAGAAAAAGACCGCACGACGATAGGCAATGGCTTGCTGCCGAATGGCCTGATTACCTCCGCGTCGTCGCGCCTGGGCGAGTACGACGTAAAGGCCTTGATCGGCATCTATAACTCGACGGCCACCGATAGCGCCATCAGCCAGAACAGCGTGGTCGATGTGCGCCAGGCATTCTTTACGTTTGGCAATGAACACATGGGCACCTTCAAGCTGGGGCGCGACTACGGCATGTTCGGCGCGAATGCCATTCTTTCCGACATGACCTTGCTGGGTTCGGGCGCGCCCGTGCAGGCGACGCAGCGGGGCCGCGTGACCCTGGGCCATATCGGCGCCGGCTATACCTATCTGGGCAACTATGGCCAGATCATGTACAGCTCGCCAAAGTCAAGCGGTTTTGGCGTCGATGTGGCCTTGGTCAGTCCCGTTTCCGATACGCCCATCGTGGCCGGTTCGACCTATTCCTCGAAGTCGAGCCCGCAAGTGCAGGCGCAAGTAACGTATGCGCAGGAGGGCTTGAAAGGCTGGCTGGGCGTGAAGTCGCAAAAATTCACCTCGAAGACGCCAGGTGTCGATGACCTGACCATGCGCGGGATCGAGGCGGGCGGCTCATACCAGATGGGGCCGGCCGGTGTACTGCTTAATTTCCAGGGCGGAAAAGGGCTGGGAATTTTATCCGATGCAGACCAGGGCAATACCAAGTCGAAGAACTGGTTGCTGCAAGGCACATATAAAACGACGGACAAGTTGAAGCTGGGCTTGTCCTACGGCATCAGCAAAAACGACGACAACACGGCTGGCACGGGCGGCCTGAAATCGAACGCCAACCTGACCCTGGGCGCCTACTATTCGCTCAACAGCGCGATCACCCTGGTGGGCGAACTGGGGCAGACGCGCTCGAAAGGCTTTACCGGTGGTGAGGCAAAGATGAATGGCGTGTCGCTGGGCGGCATTATTTTCTTCTAATCAACGAATGCGGCGCCGGTATCTGCGGCGCCGCGCGGAGCATGGTGCATGCGGACAATGCGGTTATTCATGGCTTGCTGGCTATTCCTGTTCATTGCGGGACAGGCGTGGGCGGGCGTGCTCACCAAGGCGGAGCTGGCGCGGCACTTTCCCGCGCCGCTGATGGTGGGAGACAAGGAAACGGACTTGCCGGTGTGGCCTTTGTTCAAGCAGAACGCCACGGCCACCGAGTTGGTCGGCTATGTGTTCGAGTCGGTGGACCTGGCGCCCATTCCCGGCTTTTCCGGCGTTCCTGTCAATTTATTAATCGCGATCAATCCGCAAGGCAGTTTCCTGGACGTCGCCGTCTTGTCGCAGCACGAACCCGTTTTTCTCGACGGCTTAGGTGTTGCCCCGCTGTTCCAGTTCGTCCAGCAATACAAGGGCCTGTCGCTGAAGCAAAGCATCGCCATCGGTGCCAAGACGAAACGCGCGCCAGACGCGACCCACGCCGATATCGATGGCGTGTCGAAGGCCACGGCGTCCGTGCGCATCATCAACCAGAGCGTGCTGGCGTCGGCCTTGAAAGTGTCGCGCAAGAAGCTGGGCTTCGCGCAGGGCCGCGACCCGGACCAGATCGCCCGCATCCGCATGGACGTGCTGCAAAAGCTGGATGTGGCGCAGATGCTCCAGCAGGGCTTGATCGGGCATGTGCGCCTGCGCAACAAGGACGTGGAAGCCCTGTTTGCGGATGGTCCGGGGGCGGGGCTCGATGCCGAGGCGACGCGCGACCCGGACGGCATGTTCATCGAGCTGTACCTGGCCTATGTTTCTGTCCCGTCCGTGGGGCGCAATCTGTTGACCGAGCGGAGCTGGAATAAATTGCGCAACCGCCTCGACGAGGGCGACCACGCCATGCTCGTCATGTCGCGCGGGCGCTACAGCGTGCTGGGCGACGATTTCGTGCGCGGCACCGTGCCCGAGCGGCTGTTGCTGAAACAGGATGGCTTGCCGATCGACATGCGCGACCTGGACTTGGAACTCAGCTTGGCCGATGCCTCGCTGTTGCCGACGGAGCATATTGCCGTGCTGCGCATCATCAGCCAGGCGGGGCTCGACGCGGCCAGCCCGCTGGCGTTTTCCTTGCCCATCACGCGCAGCAAAGGCATCGTGTATCCCGAGCGCATCGCGCGCAACGTCGATTTCAGTTATCGCCTGCCAGCTGATTTGTATGTGGCGCCGCAAGGCGATGATGCGACGTGGCGGGGCACGTGGCAAAGCCGCAAGGCTGAGTTGCTGATATTGCTGGCCGGGCTGGCGCTGCTGACCGGCGCGCTGGCCTGGCAGAAACGCCTGGTGCGTGATGGCCGGCAATTCGTCTGGTTCCGCCGCCTGTTCCTGTTGTTTACCATTGCCTTTATCGGTTACTACGCGCAAGGGCAGTTGTCGATTGTTAATCTCACGGGCGCCATCCAGGCGCTGCTGGCGGGGCGCAGCCTGGGATTTTTCCTGTTCGACCCGATGACGGTGCTTCTGTGGGCTTTCGTGCTGATCAGCCTGTTTCTGTGGGGACGCGGTACGTTTTGCGGCTGGCTGTGTCCGTTCGGCGCCCTGCAGGAATTGACGGGTAAGCTGGGCCAGTGGTTGCGCGTGCCGCAATGGAAGATCAAGCCGCGCCTCGATGGACGTTTGAAGTGGATCAAATATGCGCTGCTGGCAGTCATTCTCGCCAGCAGCATTTTTTCCAGCCAGGTCACGGACAAGCTGGTGGAACTGGAGCCGTTCAAGACGGCCATCACCCTGAACTTCGTGCGCGCCTGGCCGTTTGTCTCGTATGCCGCAGCTTTGCTGCTGCTCAGTAGCGTTTCGTATAAATTCTTTTGCCGTTACCTGTGTCCGTTTGGGGCGGCGCTGGCGCTGCTGGGGCGCGTGCGCCTGTTCAACTGGATTCCCCGCCGCAAGGAATGCGGCACGCCGTGCCAGACCTGTCGCCACCGTTGCGAGTACCACGCCATCGCACCGAGTGGACAAGTCGATTACGCCGAATGTTTTCAGTGCATGGATTGCGTGGTGATTCATGCCAGCGATGAAAAATGCGCGCCCTTGATGCTGGACATCAAGCGCGCCCGCAGCATTCCGATTGCCCGGGCCATGGCAGAGGGGAGCAGCAATGCAGCGTAGAACGTTCATATCCGCAGCCATTGGCAGCGTGGCCGGCATGGCGGGCTTGGCCTTGCCGGGCAGCATGGCGCGTGGCACGACTGCCCCGTCCGGCATGCGCCTGTACCGGGGCGCCGCGCTGGCGTTCGGCACGACGATCGCCGCGACGGTGTTGCACCATGACCAGCGCCAGGCCGAGCTGGCCATCGAAGACGCCTTGTATGCGGCCAGGAAGATCGACCGCCTGATGAGCATTTACAGTCCAGCCAGCCAGGTTTTCCAGCTCAATCGCGATGGGCGCCTGGCGCGGCCCGATTCCCATCTGCTGGCCGTGCTGGCACAGGCGCAGGCCTTGTCGCAATGGAGTGATGGTGCGTTTGATGTCACCGTGCAACCGTTGTGGCAGCTGTGTCGCGCGGCGGCCGATCAGGCGAACCTGCCGTCAGATACGCAGCGGCGCGCGGCGCAGGCACGCGTAGGCTGGCGGCAACTGGCGTGGGACCAGCGCGAAGTGTACTTTCGCCAGCCTGGCATGGCGTTGACCTTGAATGGCCTGGCGCAAGGCTATGCGGCGGACATGGCGCTGGCGGCCGTGCGGGCGCGCGGCGTGCAGCATGCATTGCTCGACACGGGCGAATTCATGGCGCGTGGCCAGCGTGCCATGCGCCAGCCGTGGACCCTGGGCATCCAGGATCCGCGCGATGGAGAAATCCTCGCGGCAACCTTGAAAGTGGAAGGGCGCAGCGTGGCCACCTCTGGCGATTATGCCTGCACATTCACGCCAGACTTTGCGCATCATCATATCTTTGACCCATCGCGCGGTGATTCTCCAGCCGAGTTGGCCAGCGCCACCGTGCTGGCGCCCACCGGCTTGCTGGCCGATGGCTTGTCGACCACGTTCATGGTGACGGGGGCCGCGCGCGCCTATGCCATGGCTGCGCAAATGCGGGGCGTCGACCTGATGACGATCGACAAGCTGGGCCGACGCCGCATGTCGCCCGGCTTCCCCCGTATCGCGTAGTGACCCGCGTAGTTACTTCAGATGCGGCACCTTGCGATAGATCGTGTTGCGCGACACGCCCAGGGCGCGCGCCGTGGCCGAGACGTTGCCGCCGTGGGCATCGAGCGATTTCAGGATCACGCTGTGTTCCATTTCTTCCAGGTTAGCGCCGGCGGCGATCATGCGGTCCGTGCTGGCGCTGGCGGCACTGGCTTGCGTCATCTCGATATCGTCGAGGAAATCATCTGGCATGTGGCGCAAGCAGATTTCATGCTCGTCACCGGCCATGACGATGGCCGTGCGCAACAAATTGGTCAGCTGGCGGAAGTTGCCAGGCCATTTATGCTGATGGAACATGTGCAGGATGTCCGGTGACACCGTATAGCGCGTATCGGGCGCTTCCGTCGCCAGGATTTTCTTCACGACCGTATCGAGGTCGGTGCGATCGCGCAGTGGCGGCAGTTTCACTACCAGGCCATTCAATCGGTAATACAAATCTTCGCGAAACAAGCCCTTGGCCATGCGCTCGCGCAAGTTGTGGTTCGTGGCGCAAATCAGTTCCACATTCACGGTGATCGATTTGCTGCTGCCCAAGGGCGTGACCATGCGCTCCTGCAATACGCGCAACAGCCGCGCCTGCAAGCCGAAGGGCATGTCGCCGATCTCATCGAGGAACAGGGTGCCGCCATTTGCCTGCAGTATCTTGCCGACAGCGCCTTTCTTGCGCGCGCCCGTAAAGGCGCCGTCTTCATAGCCGAACAGTTCCGATTCGATCAGGGTTTCCGGAATCGAGGCACAGTTGACGGCAATAAACGGCCCCATCGCCCGTGGCGAATCGTTGTGGATGGCTTGCGCCAGCAATTCCTTGCCGGTGCCTGTTTCACCCATGACCAGGATGGGAATGTCGCGTCCCAATACCTTGTTAACCTTTTCGATCACCAGTTCCAGTTGCGGATCGCCCGTGCGCAGATAGCGCAGGCCGGACAGGCGCCGCGCCGCGTTGGCCGCATGGCTGGCTGGCGCGGGTATCTGCGCCGGCACCGCATTGATATCGCTGTGATCGGTGCTGGCAGTAAAACCGTGTTGGAAGACACTATTTCCCAAGCGTAATTGCGCGCGTCCATATACACGCACGCCGCTGTGCATGCACAGGTTCAGCAGGCCGGGCGCCGCCGTGCGGTAATGGTCGTACAGGGCGGAAACGGGCAAGCCGAACAAAGAGCTGAAAGTGTGCGATTGCAGTGCGGCAAATGACAGGCCTAGCTGGAACAAGCCATTTTTGTTGGCTGACAGAAAGCGTCCGCCCGGCGTGAATGAAGCAATGCCTTCCATCAGGGTGCCGATGAATTCGGGCCGTGCGTGGAAGTGCACGGTGATGGCGTCTTCAAAGGTGGCGGAAAATAGTTGATTTTCAATCATCAACGCCGACATGCGTACCAGGGCCATCGTATGCTTGTGAAAACTACGCTGGTCGCTGGAGACGTCCAGCACGCCAATGACATTGCCCCGGTGATCGGTGATGGGCGCCGCCGAGCAGGTCAGGAAATGATTGGCGGCAAGATAATGCTGGTCAGCGTGGACCAAAGTCGGCACTTTTTCCGTGATGGCGGTACCAATCGCATTCGTGCCGCGGCTTTGCTCGGACCACGCCACGCCCGGTTGCAAGGCCACCCGGTTGGCTTTCTCCAGGAAATCATCGTCACCCAGCGAGTGCACGATGACGCCGTTGGCATCCGTCAAGATCACCATATTATGCGTATTGACGATCTGCTGGTACAGGGTTTCCATCGCCGGCACCGCATGTGCGTGCAGCATGCGGTTTTGCTCGATGAGCAGCGACAGGTCGGATTTCCCCGCCGGCGTGAAATCGGGCGTGGCCGTAGGCGACAGGCCATAGGCGAGTGAACGCTGATGCGATGTTTCGATGAGCACAGGAACATCGTCTGAGCCTGCCTGTGAAGTGTTTGCGTCTGCCATGGACGAAAACGGTGCGCTACGGTAGGTAGCTGATGGCTGATACATGATCTCGTTGCCTCCGTTGGGCCCTGTACTGCGGCGCTCTTTTGAATATCGAGAGTGTTCCATAATGTAGCACCTGTCACAGATGAGAGCAAAGCAAAGCGAACCTGGCTATCCCCAGTGTTGCGGCTAGGCTCAGAGTTGCTCCATCGGCGGTGGGTGATGTCATTGGATAAGCAAATGCGATGCCAGGACCGTTGCGTCTGATACGGCTCAAAATTCCCGCAAATAGCCCTTGCGGGGCGTGCAGGGCTTTGCTATAGTTCGCCTCCCCGATGAGACGCAGTCAAATGCGGCAGTTGAGGATCACCGGAAACGGCGATGCAGTAGAAAAGAAGGTGTTGACAGATTTAGCGAAATGCTTCATACTCTTCCTTCTTCGCAGCTGACAAACACAACGCTTTGTCGATAATGCGAAAGTTTTACCGAATATAGTTCTTTAACAATTAACAGTCGATAAGTGTGGGCATTTGATGCAAGTGCAGCGCCAATCTTCGGATTGGCGTCTAACTTAAAATATCAAATGTTCACAAGAAATAATGAAATAGGATACTTCTTCGGAAGTAGCCTGTCAGTTTTTTGAGTGAGCGACCCGTCAGCAATGACGGTGCCAATAAAATGGCAAAGTAACAGAGATTAAACTGAAGAGTTTGATCCTGGCTCAGATTGAACGCTGGCGGCATGCCTTACACATGCAAGTCGAACGGCAGCACGGAGCTT
>NZ_JBNYXW010000031.1:0-17245 GCF_051380875.1 Janthinobacterium woesei | reverse complement strand
CCTGAAAAACGAACTGGTGCACCATCACCGTTACGCTACCCGGGCTGATGCCCGAGCGGCGATACAGGAATACATCGAAAGCTTTTATAACCGCCAGCGGCGCCACTCGCGCCTTGGTAATGTTCCACCCGCGTTGTTTGCTGAAAAATTCAGCAAACAATCACGGGCGGCTTGAAACAAGAGTGTCCGCTATTGACAGTACACCTCAAATAATTCGTCAAGAGAATGTATGTCAGCCAATCGCCCTCGATCACTCACTCCTAGCTGGGCGCTCCATTGTGCCGCACTTCGTCATAACACCCACAACTTTTCATCCGAAGTTTTGCAGTTCATGGGTTATGCAACTTTAATAATTTTTAAGTCATTGATTTTAAATCATATTTTTCATTATTGATTGAAGGCGATTGCTGTTACGTCGGAATAGAAACTGGAACTGCGTAATAGAAACCTGAATGAGAGGTCAACTCGTTTTAATATAAACTTGAATAACCACCTGAGTCTTCTGTGGCAGGTGGCCGGGCAGCAACGGCATGTCGGCGCCGACCCTGATATCTCCTTACTGCCAACATGCTATGTTGACGCGACCGGTCGAGAGCGGCCAATGGCGGACGTTGAAACACCAAGCGTTAAAAAATAGTTCTCCTACCGTCCTGGGTCCGCTTTAACGCAGCCCTGTACAGCACGCCGTCACGTGCCAAGTACACTAGGCGCGCATCGCCTTGCTGGTAAACTTCACCCTGATCGAGGATATCGGGGATCTTCTGGTAGTCCTCCAGCGTGACCTCTGGATGCTTTTCGACGTGAGCGGCAAGCGATGCTGGGGACAGGTATACCGTCTGGGTCTTGGCGCCGACGGCCTGCATGTCCTGGGGACGCAGCACCCCCACCGGAAAGCTTTCAGCGGACTGGCCTGCGAAGAAGCGTCCGAACGCCGGACCTTTTAACGCCCCACGTACATATTGCCGCGCCACCTGGTAGGTTTGCGTTTCGGCGGGGGCAGTAGCGGCTCTACACCAGCGCCACGTTGAAACTGAGCGCGATCCGTTCGGTCGCGCCCATGTTCTGGCTCACGTGGTGTGGCACCTGGCTGTTGAACAGGATCAGGCGCCCCTCGACCGCTTCGAAGCTGACCGAATTCCAGTTCTCCGGGGCGGTGCGGCGCGAGGCCCATAGATTGTCGTCGAGCTGCTCGAAACCGATCTTGCCGCAGTCGGGACCGGTCTGGATGTAGTACACGCCGCTCAGGTAGGCGCCGCCGTGGGTATGCATGCGCTCGAAATTGCCGGGCGAGGAAATGCTGATCCAGGCGTCGCTGACGACGGCGCGCTGGCCGGCGCGCGTTTCCAGCTTTTCCAGGCACAGCAAAATCTCGTCCTGCAAGGCCAGGCGCAGCGGCGCCAGTTCGGCCCGCTCCAGTACATTGGCCACCGAGCCGTAGGTCGTGTAGAGGTTGGCGCGCGACGATCGCGGCAGTTCGTCGCGCAGCGCCAGCGCGGCCGCGCGCGCCGCTTCGTGCTCCGGGACGGCCAGCAAGCCGTCCCGGTAATAGAACATCTTCGGGAAGTGGTATTCGAAAGGCATCGTGCGGCTCCGTTCAGATGGACACACGTCGCGGTTTCGCGCTCTGGGTGGCGGCATCCTTGAGCTTGAGGCCGTCGAGCGTGCCCGACATGGCGCCGGCGAACATCGCTTCGATCAGGCCATCGTCGAGCGCGTCGCCGTTGGCCGCGTTGCGGGTCAGCGTGACGGCGATGCCCAGCACCTCGGCCTTGGCCACGCCTTGCAGGACGCGCTTGCCCAAATTGCCGAAGCCGGCCTTGTAGCTGGAGACGGCGTACGTGCTGCCGGCCACGTCGCCGATCGCGCCCCACAGGATGGCGCTGCCGATGTCGGCGCCCGGCGCCACCCCCGAGGCGACGTTGTTGAGCGCCTGCGAGACGCTGTTGGCGGCCACCCCGCCGGCCGTGGTGGCTGCCGTCTGGATCGCGTAGTTGGCGAACTTGGCCGAATTGCTGGCAGCGTTGCCCAGCGCCGCCACCTGGGTCAGGCCTTCGCCCGCCGCCTCGCCGGCCGCGCCGAAACCGAAGGTGATGGCGCCGGCCAGCGCGCCTATGCCCATTTGTATGCCGTAGTCGCGCCAGTCGAAATTGTCGAAATTGAACACCGAATAGGCGATCGCGCCGGTGCCCGCGCCGTAGAAGGCGCCGGCCAGCGAAGCCAGCGCGATCGAGGCCGGCGTGCCCAGGCCGCCGGTGACCACTTCGAGCACGCCGGCGATCAGGTCGATGACCGCGCCGATCAGGATTTCGACCGCGCCGATCAGCATGCCGCCGATCGCGCTGAACAGGCTGCCGATCGAAAATTCGCCCGTCGGATCGATGTAGAGCACCGGGTTGTTGGCCGCGTACAAATAGGGACTGAAGTATTGGCGCCGCGGATCGACGCCCAGGAAGCGGCCCAGTTCGGGCGCGTAGAAGCGGGCCCGGTAGTCATACAGTTCGACTTCGTGGTCGTATTCCTGGCCCGTGTACAGATAGGGCATGAAGCCGGGGGCCGGCTCGAGCGCGCCGGCCAGCGCGCCGAAGCTGAGGTAGTCGTAGCTGGCCACCACGCGCGCCGCCTCGTCGAGCACGGCGCGCACCGAGCCGAGGTGGTCCTTGATGATGGCGTAGCCGGCGCCGTCGCGGAACATGGCCAGCAGGCCGCCGGGTCCGTAGACATAGTGGGCGGTGCTGGTGATGGCGCCCTCGCGGCGCAGTTCGAACAGGGGCTGGGTGTTCATGCCGCGCACGTAGAGCTGGTCCGCGCCAGCCCGGCCGCCGCGCACCACGGTTTTGATCAGGCGTCGGTCGTAGCTGTCGTAGGCGAACTCCAGGCGCAGGTCGGTTTCGGCGTCGGCGATGCTGGTCGTCATCGCGGTACCCGGATCGTAGGTGAAGCCGAGCCGATGCGCGCGGGCGAATGGCGAGGCCGCCGTCTCGCTGGTGAGCGCATTGCCGCCGGCGTCGTAGGTGTAGCTGGCCAGCACGGCCTGGTCGATCCCGTCGAGCACCCGCGCCACCCGCTGGCTGCCGGCCTGGTACTCGTAGTTGCGCACCGTCTGGCCCAGCGGCGCGCTGGCGAAGTTGCCGTTCGGGTCGTAGCGGACCGGGGCCATGGCGCCCAGGTCGAACCGGGCGTCGGGCGTGCTGTGCGCATGCGTGATCTGGCCGAGCGCGTTGAAGGCGTAGGCATACCGGTTGGCCGGCAAGGCGCCGGCGGCATACTGACAGTTGGTGGCGGCGATGGTGCCGTCGTAGTAGCCGGCGTCTTCGTAGCCGCCGCCGGTGTAGGAGAGCGACTCGTTGAACAGCGTCTCGCCGGCCGCGTCGGTGGCGCGGATGGCGCTGAGCCACAACGGCGAATTGAAGGCGAAGCCAAGGCGGACCGGGACCGCGCCGTGTTGGCCCACGTTGAGTTCCTGGCCGAACGGCCGGCCGTTGGCCTGGTAGCTGAAACTGGCCAGCGGCGTCCCGGCGTGGCCCGCGCGGGCGATCGCGACGATCTGGTTGAGCCGGTTGATCCGGTAATCGACCTGCAGGCGCGTGCCGTCGGGCGCCTCGGGGTAGACGATGGTGCTGGTGTTGCCGGCGTCGTCGAAGCGGTAGTCGACCGTGTGCGCGGCGAACGGCGCGGCGGCGACGGTGCGCGTGCGCGTGTTGCCGAACACGTCGTAGGCATAGCTTTCGGTGACCACGGCGGCGGCGGCGCCGCCGTTATTGACCAGCACCTCGCGCATCCGGCCTATGCAATGCAGGTCGGCCTGCGCGCCGTCGAACGCATAGCGCTTGCGCCAGCCGGGCGCGGCCGCCGGCCAGGCCGGGTCGGTGTCGGCGATGTGCTGCAGCCGGGTCCGGTCCCAGACCGCCGCGACGACGCCTTTTTCGCGCGGCCGGTTGAACCTGTCGTAGAGGATGTAGTTGACGTTGCCGGCGGCCGCGCCCGCGCCGTCCTGCGCAAAGCGCAGGTTGCCGGCGGCGTCGTAGATGCAGGTGCTGGCCGGCGCGTTGCCCGTCCGCGCGCTCAGGCATCGCCCGGCGCTGTCGAAGCTCTGGAGCGTCACCCAGTCGGCCGCCACCGAACCGGCCGGCGGCGCATAGTAATTGGGCGAGCGCAGTTCGACCGGATTGCCGGCGTCGTCGAACAGCGTCGCGTTGCGCAAGGTCGCGCCGTCCTGCATCCGCGAGACCTTGCCGAACACCTGCCCCAGTTCGTTGCTGATCTCGTAGACGAGGTTGCCGTTCTGGTCCGTCGTGCTGGTCTGGTGCAGCAGTCCCGGCCCGGTCCGGTAGGCCACCCCCGTGTAGGCGATGCTGGTGGCGTGGGCGCCGATGCGGAACGCGGCGCCCGGCATGCCCTGTTCAAGCGCGCGCCCCAGCGGCGACGCTTCGTAGCGCACGCGCGCATAGGCGTAGCCGGCGTCGTCGGGATAGCTGGCCGCGACCAGGCCGCCGAGTTGGCCGCTGCGCCAGTCCAGCGCGGCGAAGTTGCCGCAATAGGACAGCAGGGGGCTGTCGGCCGCCGCCACGTAGGCCGACTTGGTGCTCACGGCCGGCCGGCCGCCGGCGTCGGGGATGGTGTGGCTGACCACGGCGCGTCCGTCGTCGGCCAACGCCTGGGCCTGGATGGCGACCCCGCGCGTGTCGGTGAAGGTGGCCGTGGCCTGCACGGCGCGTCCGGCCGCCAGGCTGGCGATGGCCACGCGGCTGCCGAAGAACAGCGCGGGCGGGGCGGTGAAGGCATGGGCCGACTGGTGGCTGAACAGCTGCGCCCCATCGACCCAGAACAGGAAGCTGCGTTCGCCGGCCAGCGCGATCCAGTTGCTGCCTGGCCGGTGCACCGCGATGCCGGCGGCGGTCGTGGCCAGGTAGTAGAAATAGCGCTGGCCCGGTGCGGCCAGGGTCCAGCGTCCGGCCGCTCCCGCGATCACGGTCGAGCCGGGCGCGAGCGGATAGCCGGCCGCCGCGAACGCGGCGCTCACCGGGCGCGCGATGGTGCCGGCGTCGAGCGTGGAGCCGGCCTCCAGGGGCAGCGTCAGCAGGGGCGTGCCGGCGGCGCTCTGAAGCAGGCCACCTGCGCCGTCGAGCAACTGCCAGGCAAGCGCCTGCGGGTCCCACTGCACCGACAGCGCCTGCGGCAGTTGCAGGCCGAACGGGGCGGTGACCGCTTCGAGCGCGCTGAAGTTGACGGCGATCGCGTAGTCGCGGCAGTACAGCGGATCCGACAGGGCCAGTCGTGCGCCGGCGCCGGCGCGCTGGGTCAGGGTGGCGCCGGCCTGCCGCCAGGCGTCGGCCGGATCGGCCCACAGGCCGCGCCACTCGTCGCCCCGGGTGAAGGTGGTCAGCGCGCCGCCCTGGGCGAAGCGCAGCGCCAGGCTGGCGTTGGGCGCGGCCGGGTCGAAGACGCCGCCGTTGACCGAGCGCGAGAACGCGGCCGCGCCGAAGCGGTCCATGCGATCGGCCTGGTTGGTGGCCAGCACGGGGCGATCGAAGGCGTCGTACACGGTGCGGCTGGTTTCGCCGTTGGCGCCCATGGTGGCGTTGGGCAGCCACGCCGCGGGGGCGTAGCCGGTCGCGTCGAACAGGCAGCTCAGCGGGGAGAAACGCAAGTCGTCGACCAGCACCGCGCACGCCGCGTTGGCGTTTTCGCAGCTGATGACGATGGCCACGGGCGCGCCGCCGGGCAGGGCAATGGCCTGCATCAGGTACAGCCACTGGCCGCTCTGCGCGGGGAAGGCGAGCGTGACGGCGGGCGCGGCGCCGACCGCGATGGTCCAGCGCGCGTCGCCGCCGGCGGCGTCGAAGCCGTCCGGTTTCTTGACCCAGGCCGAGAACACATAGGCCTGGTCCTGGCGGCGCGGGGTGAAGCTGCGCCGCATGGACGCACCCGGCGCCAGGCGCACGCTGCGCGTGCCGGTATGGGCGTCGATCTGCGGATGGTCGGCGTCGGGCACCACACGCGCGCCGGTCCCCAGCTGCCAGCCGTGCGCCGCTTCATAGTCCTCAAAGCCGCAATAGGCCACTTCGCCGCCGCCCAGGCTGCCGTTGGGGAACTTGGCCACCAGGTGGTTGCCGTCCCGGTCGTAGAGATAGGACGAGGGAACGCCATTGGTGTTGGCCTGCTCGACGATCAGGCCGGCGCCGGAGCGCTGCCCGACGCGCAGGCGCAGCGTCCAGCCGGGCTGGGTGTCGCTGCCGCCGAAGTCGAACGCGGGCGCGCCCGGGCCGCACCACTGGTACACCGCCAGCGGCGCCAGCAGGGATGGACCGTTCGCGGCGGCCCAGTCGCGCCAGGTGGTCGCTTCGCTCTGGATGGTGTTCCATACGCCGCCGCCCGGCACGCCCACGCTCTTGGTCGACTTTACCTGCGCCGTCAGCAGGTGGCGCCGCAGGAACGCGCCCTGGTAGGCCGGCACCTGCCACGCGTAAGTGGTCTCGCTGCGCAGCACCTTGGCCTGTCCGTTCGCATCGGTATAGCTTTGCTGCTGGATCAGCTGGAGCCCGGTCCTGGCGTCGTACACGGTCTCGCTGTCCTGGATCACGCCGTCGCGCATGCTGGTGGTGCGCAGCAGGCGCACATAGGCGCCGTGGAGCCGGGTGCCGGTGCCGACGTCGATCTGGCCGACCGACCAGTAATTGAGTTCCGAGGCGACCAGCAGGCCGGCCGCGTCGTAGTCCTGGCTGGCCAGCAGCATGCCGTTCAACACGCTCTGGTAGTTGTAGACCCAGCCGTGCTGGTAGGGCAGCGCGGCCTGGGCGGACAGGCCGTTCGAATAGAAATACTGGCTGCGGCCCAGCGGCTGCCCGGGCGGCGGCACGGGGGCGTTCGATTTCACGCCCTCCACCACCACCACGCGCGGATACTGGGCCACGCCGGTGGCGGCGTTGTAGGCGACTTGCGACTGCGCCGAATTCGCATAGAAGAAGGACTGCACGTAATCCAGTCCGGGCGCGCACGGATTGTCGATTTCGACATAGGCGACCGGATAGTCGATCTCGTACTGCGACTGGAGTCCGCCGTCGAGGCAATACAGGGTCAGCGTGGGAGCCTGCGCGAACTTGACCGCGGCCGGGTAGCCGACCAGGAAGCGCGGCCCGGCCAGCGTGGTGCCGGGCCGCGCCTCGGCGGCGGGCACGCAGATTTTCTGGGCGCCGCCGGGCAGCGGCACGGCCGCCTCGGCCACTCCGTTGGCGAGCATGACGACGAAACTGCGGGCCCCGCTGTCGCCCCGGTCCTGGTAGGCGATGTAGTTGCCGCCCCGGTTTTGCACCGTCTCCTGCGCGACCAGGCCCGACAGGGGCGCGGCCAGCGCGCTCCAGCTGCCGGTCAGGATGCGGCTGTAGATGGTGCTGCCGACGGTCATGTAGTCGCCGCTGACGGTGGCCGCGCGCCCGTTCTGGTCGATCGCCCCCGACACTTGCCAGCCGCTCTGGTTGGGCGCGTTCGGGTCGAAGGTGAGCAGGGTGTTGCGCTGGCGGCCGCCCTGGTTGACGCACATCACGGCCACGTCGGCGCCGGCGGCGAAGGCGGTCGTCGCACCGGTCGCCGGCGCGTCGAACTGCTTGAGCAGCCAGTTGGCGTTGCCGGGACCGGCGACCCCGCCCACGTTGCGCAGGTTGGCCAGGTTGTTGCTCACGCTGGCGTCGCTGGTGAGCGTCTGGATCGAGCCGTATTGCGCGCTCGAGCCGCTGACCGGATTGGTCAGCGCCACCGTTTCGGGCTGCGCGCCGTTGAGCACGACGAAGTTCTCGTTCCATTGGTAGATGCTGACGCTGTAGTCGATTGCCTTGTCGCCGGCGGCCGTCACATAGGTCGCGACCGCGCCGCCGCTCTGCAGTTCGAGCGCCAGCTGCAGCTTGCCGCCCGACGAGACGATCTCCAACTGGTCGGTGCGCCACTGCGGGGCCGCGTGCCAGACGCCGCCCAGGTCGCGGTAGAACAGCGCGAACTGGGCCTGCCGGCTGGCCGCCGTGTAGAAGGCGACCAGATAGAAATGCTCGCGCGCGGCCACCACCACGGCGTCGGCCGCCGCCGCCGTCGCGGCCGACGGCATGACCGTCGGCGTATCCCAGATGCCGCTCTTCCAGTTGTACGAATAAGCCTGGAACGGCCCCGCCACATAGCCGGGATTGTAGGCGAAGATGAAATCGACGCCGGCCACGACGCTCGAGGCGGCGGGCGCGGCCGGACCGGCCTTCAGGTTCATCAGCAGCGGCCCGCCCGTGTACAGGGTCCAGCCGCCGAAGCGGGTCGGGTCTTTGCGGAAAATATAGAGTTCATCGCGCCGCGCCGCGCTGTTGCGCAGCGACAGCGCCAGGTAGCCCGGCGCGCAGAACACGCGCACGCTGTCCGGCTCCGCGCTCGCGCCGCGCATGGCCGGGGCGCTGATGTCTTCGGTGATCCATTGCCCGTTCCAGGAGCAGGCCAGCAGGCGCACCGCGCCGCCCGGCAGGCAGTACGAAAAGGCCATGTAGTCGTCGCCGTGCCAGACCCCGGGCACGCTGCCGGGCAGCGGATTGGGCAAGGTGAGCCCCTTGGGCGCGTTGATCGGGTTGGCCTTGTAGGTGTAGCGTGTGACGCCGCCGGCCGGGTCGGTCACGCTCTTGAGCGCGCCCCGGTTGATGTCGCCCTGGCCGTCGTAGTAGTCGAATTTCAGGCTGGGTAGGGCGGCGCCGTCCGGGGTGCTCTGCCAGACCGCTTCCAGCACGCGTTTCCACAGCAACGCGTAGGTGGGCGCGCCGCTGGCGCCCGCGTTGATGAAGCGGTAGCTGAAATTGAGGCTCGAGAGCGTGGCGCCGTCGGCGCCGGCCACGTCGATCGAGGCCAGGTAGCGCGTCTCGTATTTGTCCTGGTAGGCGCTGTCGGGACGCTGGCCCGGGTGGCGCGCGCGGTATTCGACGATGCGTCTGCCGTCCGGGCTGGGGTTGTCCGCGCCGTATTTTTCGGCGTAATTGAAGGTGACCGTGCGCCGGTAGCTGTCGGTCACGCGCGCCAGGTAGCAGGCGCGCGTGTAGCTCAGCGGTCCGGCGCCCACGTGCGCATCGACCGTGGCGTAGGCGTAATCGACCTGGCCGCCGGCGGGCGAGGCGACCGAGGCCAGGTTCCAGGCCATGGGAAAGCGCTGCTGCCCGGCCAGCGTGGCGCTGCTGCCGATCCAGTTGCCCCAGCTGATGCCCCACTGGACCGCGTTCGCCGGCCCGGCCAGGCCGCCATAGGTGTAGACGAAGCCGTTTTCATGCACGATGGTCCAGCTTTGCAGGCGCGGGTCGTAGCGGATGTCCCAGAACTGGTAGTTGTGCAGCTGGAAAATCGAACGGCCTTCGGCGTCCTCCGCCGTTTTGATCAGTTCGCTGGCGCTGCCGGCGCTGACGAGGAAGTAGGTGTCGCCGTTGGGCCCGGCGGCGCCGCCCTTGCTCACCGTGATCATCTCGAACGGCATTTGCCAGCCCAGGCCGAGGATGCCGGTGGGCGACTCGACGTTCCAGTCCGCCACGGCCTGCTTGACCGCGCTCGAATAGACGCCCGCCACCTTCACGTCCAGGCCATCGCGCCCGGGCAGGGTGAAGAAGTCGACCGGCAGCGCGACGCTGCCGCGGAACTGGTTGACGCTGCTCTTCAGCTTGCCGACGACGTTGGCGTCGAATTCGAACGAGCGCATCGGCGGCACCTGCGACAGGCTGGCCGCGGAAGGGTTGTTGGCGATCGATTGGTTGGACATGTGCTAGTTGCTCCGTGCGGTGGTTGATGCGAAGGAAAAATCGGCCTGGGCGTGCGCGGCCAGCGTGGCCGCCGACAGCGCGCTGACCTGGTAGGGGATGCTTTCCGCGTGCACGCCTTCGGCGGGCCGTTCGCTGAAGGAGTTGCGCAGGTAAAAATCGGGCGCCACTTCATGGATTTCGAGCATGCCGTTGCCGCTTTGATGGTCGACGTGGCAATACAGCAGGCGCTGCGCGCGCGGCACCGCCACGCCGGCCGCCACGACGCGGCTGTGCGCGCTGCGGTTGGCGGGCGAACCGTGGAACATGCGGTGGTCCATGAATAGCACCTGGCCAGCGCGCATGGGCAGGTATTGCATGAAGCCGGCCTCGAGCAGCGGCACCAGCTGCGGGTAGGGCAGCGGGCCGGGCGGGCGGTAATTCTGGTTGAGCAGATGGCTGCGCGGCACGATGCCGAGGTAGCCGTTGTCGGCGCCGACGTCGCACAGCGGACACCACAGTGTGACCCCGGCCAGCTCGCCCTCGTCGATGAAGGACGGGTCCTGGTGCAGCTGGAATTTGCCGGCCAGGCAATTGCCCGGCTTGACGACGTAGTTGCCCAGCGCGATGCGGTAATCCTCGAGCACGGGCAGCAGCGCGCGCTCGAACACGGCGCCGACGGCGGCGTGGATGGCGGCGCGCTGCGCCAGGTTGTTGCTCAGCACGCTGATGCCGATCGGGCTGCGGTGCATGGGCTCGACCGTGTCGTAGAAGGCGAGCAGCTCGGCCACGTCGGCCTGGCCCAGCAAGTCGAGCACGACATAGCCTTCGGTGCGAAAGGCCGCCTCGTGCGCGGGGTCGAGGAAGATGCGCTGCGTCATGATGCCGCTCCGATCAGGTGATGGTTGGATGGACCGTTCGATCGCGCCGGCGGACGCGCCGCCAGCGTCAGCATGCGCAGCACAGTGGCCGTGCTGATGGTGCCGGCGTGGTCGGTGTAGTAGTCGCCCGCCGGTTCGTCCCACGGCGCCGGGCAGTGCTGGTCGGTCACGCGCAGGTTGGCGTGGCCGGGCCAGCCGCCGCCGCTGTGCTGCCAGGCGAGCAGCGTGCGCAGTTGCGCGCCGTATCGCGCGCCGAACTGGTCCGGCGCGCGCGCGCGCAGCAGCTCGCCGCCCAGCAGGCAGGCCAGGTCGAAGGCGTTGTCGACGACGATGGGCGCGGCCGGCGCGGCCGCCATCGGCAGCGCCGCGTCGATGTCCAGCTGGTCCAGCGCGGCCAGCGCCTCCAGCGTGCCGAAGGTGCTGTAATAGGGATTGCGCCACCAGTAGCTGCGCCACTGGCCGTCGGCCATGCGGTTGCTGCGCACGCCGTCGAGGAAGCTGGCGCGCAGGGCGCGCTGCTGGTCCGGCGCCATGCCCAGGTAGGCCAGCGGCGTGACGCACCAGTGCGCCTGGCCCCAGGCGTGTGGGCCCTCGTAGGTGGCGGCGCCGACGCCGCCGCTGGCCTCGGCGCCGCGCCAGTGACCGCGCAGCCAGTGCTGGTCGGCCGCCGCGTTCGGCAGGCCGAGCGCACGCAGCAGCGCCAGCGCCAGCGCGGTTGAATCGGCGTCGGCGCCGGTGCCGGCGTTGTAGCCCCAGCCGGGCGCGTCGGCGCGGGCGGCCAGCAGCCACGCGGCCGCGCGGCGCGCCGCCGCCAGCGCCGGCGCGTGGCCGCGGGCCGCGCCGTAGCGCGCCAGCGCCAGTCCCACGTAGGCGCTGACCCACTGGTCGCTGGCGCCGACCGGCAGCCGGTAGTCGCTCCAGTGGCCGTCCTGCTGCTGCAGCTGGCACAGGTAGGCGACGCCGTCGTCGCCGGCCGCGGCCAGTGCGGCGCGCGCCGGCGGCGCGTGCGGGGTGGCGGCATTCAGATACACGTTCAGGCGCGGGCTCAGCTTGGCGTCGAGCCCGAAGCCGATGAAGGCGACCGCGCATTCGCCGTCCGCGAGCAGCGCGGCGATGGGCGCGCTGGCGAGTGCGAAGCGCGCGGCCAGGCGCGCCAGCAGCGCGTTCCAGCCGGCCCCGTCGTGGCGCAGGCAGTGGCCGCACAGGTCGACCTTGACGTCGGCCACGGCGCCGCTGGCCAGGCTGAAGCCGATGCTCAGCACCAGGCCGTCGCGGTCGATCGCGAACTGCTCCATCGCGATGGTGAGGAAATCGCGCACCTCGGGCGTGGCCAGCAGGTCGATCCCGAGCGCGGCCAGCGCCATCGGCGTGCTCAGGCGGAAATAGATTTTGGCGCGCGCGTCTTGCGGCGTGCTGCCTTCGAGGCCGGCGCTGGCCACCACGCAATGCGCGCGCAGGGCCGCGATGGCCGCCTGCGCGGCGCGGTCGTCGGGCAGCATGCCGGCCAGCCAAGCACTGGCGCGGTCCCAGCCGCCATGCCGGCCCAGCGGCGCCATTTCGGCGTAGAAGGCGGCGCCCGGCTGGTCCGGGCTGACCCCGATCCAGGCAAAGCCGTGGCGGTAGGCGGCGCGCGCCTGCGCGCAGTCGGGCAGCAGGCAGTCGAGCGTGCGCTCGGCCAGCGCCAGCAGGGCGCCGGCGCCGGCCGCCTTGAGGCAGGTGCGCACGGCCGCGCGGGTGCGGCGGTAGCGCGGCTCAAGGCCGGCCAGCTGGGCGCCCGGGTCGCCGATGATCTTGAGGACGGTGCCGCGCGCGCCGCTCGACAGGCACAGCTGGAGCGGGTTGCCGTCGTTGTTCAGGCGTGAGGCGTGCGGCAGGACGTGCGGGCCGGCGCTGCCGGCGGCCAGCACATCGCGGCACAGGCTGGCCACGGCGCGTCCTTGCGTGAGCGACTGCGCTACCGCGACCAGCCGGTGCACCTTGCGCTCCAGGCGCGCGCTGCGCGGCGGCGGGGCCATGGCCCGCGTGGCCTGATGGTTCAGTTCAGTGGTCATTGCGTTCTTTCGCTGGTTGCAAGGATGGGCCGCGCTGTGGCGGCCCATGTGGCTTACGCCGTCTGGTAGATGTTGAAGGTGCTGGGCATGCCGGCCGATGCGCCCGCGCTGCCGGCCGAACCGGGTGCGCCCGGGCCGCCCGGGGTGCCGTTGCCGCCGCCGTGGGAGCCGCCCTGTCCGCCCTGTCCGCCCACACCGCCCTGTCCGCCCAGCCCGCCGGTGCCCGGCTGGCCCGGCAGCGCGACCGGAATGAACATCGACGCCTGCGACAGCGTCTGGTAGGCGATCGTGACCAGGCTGCCGTTGCCGCCGTTGCCGCCGGCGCCGCCGATGCCGCCGTTGCCGCCCGCGCCGCCGTTGCCGCCCGAATAGCCGTTGCGGCTGTAGGCGCCGCTCGAGCTGCCGTCGCCGCCGTTGCCGCCGCCGCCGCCGCTGCCGGCATTCCCGCCGCTGCCGCCGTTGCCGCCATTGCCGCCGCGCGCGACCACGAAGACGGCGCCGGTCAGGGTGCCCACCGTCAAGGTCACGGTCGGCGCGGTGCCGCCGTCGGCGCCCGGCCCGGCCGTGTCGCCGCCTTTGCCGCCGTCGGCGCCGTTCGAGCCGGCCGAGCCGTCGTTGCAGCCCGAGGCCCAGTTGCAGCTGGCGCCCTGGCCGGCCACGCCGGCATTGCCGGAGCCGCCGTTGGCACCGGAGGGGCCGCCCGTGCCGTCGGAGCCGACGCACAGGATGTCGGCGTTGGCCTGGCCGGCCGCCATGGCGGTGCTGATGATGTTGGTGTAGTCGGTTTTGTGGTTCAAATTAGTGGTCATCGCGTGCTTTCAAAAATGGGAAGGGGAGTGCGCGGGGCGCGATTTCAGGAATAGAGCTTGACGAGGCTCACGATGCTCACCGGCGCGCTGGTCATGATCGTGATCTGCCCGCCCGGGTGGATCGTGACCGTTCCGAAGCTGCGATAAATGTCGGTGATGGTCAGCGGATTGGCGGCGGTGACGTCGACATTCGGTGGGGTGGTGGTGTTGGACATGGTCGGTGCATCCTCTGGTGGAAAGTGGAATGAAAGGTACGGCGGCAACTGCCGCCGTACCCCTTCCTTATCAAGTTCCGTGCCAGTGGCAAAAGGCGCCGGACCGGCTGTGGATCGGCTGTGGGTCGGCTTGAACCCGGTCCGGCCGGCGCGCGCGCCGTGTCAATTGACATGTCGCGCGGCCGCTGTTGACATGTGCGCTTGCGCGCTCTTTCGCTCTATAATTGGTTCCCCGCCCACCCGCCGCGAATACCCCTGCCGTGAACGACGCCGACGACACCCTGACCAGCCCGCTGGCACCCGCCACCTCGATTGCGGCGAGCCTGCTCGGCCTGACCATCCTGTGGCACCCCGATGCGACGCGCATCGGCCAGCAGCACATCGGGCCGCCCGGCGTGGGCTTGATCGAGCTGAATCGCTTCCTGCCGCTGTTCCGCCGGCCCGGCGCCGACGGGCGCGCGCTCGAACACCGCTGCATCGCGCGCGACCCGCTGCGCATCGCGCGCGACGACGCCGATGGCGTCACCATCGCCACGCCCGGCAGCCGCATGGCGGTCGAAGTGAACGGCGCGGCGGCGCACGGCATGCTCGCCTTCACGGCCGAGCAGGTGGCGCGCGGCATCGTGCTCGGACTGGGCGGCAGCGTGCTCGTGTGCGTGCACTGGATGCGGCGCCTGCCCAAGGCCAACGAGCTGCCCGGCATGCTCGGCGTGGGCGACGCGGCCATCGCGGCGCGCGACCAGGTGCGCCAGGCGGCGCTGCGCGACATGCCGGTGCTGCTGCTGGGCGAGACCGGCACCGGCAAGGACGTGGCGGCGCGCGCGATCCATGCGGCCGGTGCGCGCGCCGGCCGTCCCTTTGTGGCCGTCAACATGGCCACGCTGGGCGAAGCGCTGGCCGCGGCCGACTTGTTCGGCGCCGTCAAGGGCGCCTATACGGGCGCCGAGAGCGCGCGTTCGGGCCTGTTCGCCGACGCCGCCGACGGCACCTTATTCCTCGACGAGATAGGCGATACGCCGGCCGCGGTCCAGCCGATGTTGTTGCGGGTGCTGGAGAGCGGCGACTACCGTCCGCTGGGGGGGCGCCAAGACTTGCGTTCGCGGGCCCGCCTGATCAGCGCGACCGACCAGGACCTGGGCACGCGGGTGTTCAGCGCGGCCCTGTTGCGCCGCATGGAGGGCTTCGTGATACGCCTGCCGGCGCTGCGCGAACGGCGCGAGGACATCGGTGTGCTGGTGCGCCATTTCCTGGCCGGGTGCGCGCTGGAGGGGGAAGCGGAGGTACTGTTGCCGGTCGCCTTCGTCAGCGCGCTGTGCAACGACGACTGGCCCGGCAATGTGCGCCAGCTGGCCCACGTGGTGCGGCGCGCCGCGCTGGCCGTGCGCGCCGGCGAGACGCCGCTGCTGGTGCAGTTCCTGCGCGTGGAACGGGGCGCGCCTGCCCTGCCGGCTCCGGCGGGCGTGGCGGCGGCCAAGCCGCGGCGGACCGTGGTCTCCGAGGTGGGCGACGCGGCCGTGCTGGCGGCGATGGACAACAACGGCTGGCGCATCCGCGGCGCCGCCGTGGAGTTGGGCATTTCGCGCCCCTCGCTCTACAAGCTGCTCGAGGCCCATCCCTGGATCCGCCGCCCCGAGGCGATCAGGGACGAGGAACTGCGCCGCGTGCTGGCCCAGCACGGCGGCGAACTGGGCAAGTGCGCGGCCGCCCTGCGCACCCCGGGCGAGGCCCTGCGGCGCCACCTGCGCGCCAGCGGGCTGCTGGATTAGCGGGGCAGCTCGGCTCCGGATGAACCGACCCAGTCGGCGCCGCCGCCGGCCCCGACCTGGCTTTCCGGGTCGAACATGAAGACCCGCACTACCGCTGGATGAAACCCAAGACGCGAGCACTTGCGAGATGCCTCAGTCGCCCTAGACTTCAATTGTCGGAAAAAAGGAGACGGCTGGCACTGGTATTTGCGCTAGAGACACTTGCGCTTGAGACCGCCAGGGCACGACGACTTGGATTCGAAGCAAACACCGTAGTTCTAAATCTTGGACTCTTCTTTTTAATTGCCGAAAGGGATATACAAGCGGTGAAGATAGATGCTTTGACTCATCCTGATGCTTGGGCACGGGGTCTCGCGGCGAGAGTCATGCTTCTGACCATTCACGAGTTGGACATTGATAAGGTTGCAGGGAATAAATTGCGAAAGTCACTTAATGATTGCGAAATTCCAGAAGACCTTCGACACGACGTAACAGAAGCAATGCGCACCATTCGGAAAGCCCAAGCAAAGGCGCAGCAACAGTTTGCCTATCTTAGAAACTCGACCATTGCGCATCGCGATGCCGATGCCTTGCGACAATATCGTGATATCACCAATATCGATGAGTTGGAGGTTATAAGAGTCGCAGTCGACTTTTACGCTGGGACAAGCAAATTCCTTGAAATGATTCCGAGATTGCTTTCCCATATGGCCACTTGGCAAGGCATGGTAAGCCAACTAGCCGCGCAAAATGCACGGAAGGAAGTTCGCAGCAAATGAGCAAGCAAAAATACTTGAGGTATTCGTCACTTGATACAAGATGGCCACTTATCAGCGTCTACGCCTCCATGGGCAATCATTGAAGTGAGTGCCTGGCGCAAGGGCAGGACCCGATACATGGAATCGGCGAACTTAGTCACAATCTGGGAGCAGATTTAGCCAAATGGACGCTAGCGTTCGTAGTTGAGGACAAATTAGTAAACGTTCTGCCTTAAGCGGTGTGGGATGGGGTTGGTGCTCTCGAGCCGGCGATTGAAACCTGAGGCGGGTTGGCTGACATAACGTTTATAGCCAGAGATTGCTGCGCATACTACCTATTTGCCGGGTCAATTGGGCAACGCACGCCCAAATCTGCGCCGGCGGGACACCTTCCAGATGCGCCGTTTCCTCGACCGCCATCACCACCACCTGCAGGGGAGTTTCATCCAGGAAGTGCAGTAACTGCGAGTGATGGTTGGTCGGCAAATGTCCGGTAGCCAAGGCGTGCCGCAGCTGCTCGCTGGTCAGTTCGCCCTTGTAGCTAACACTCGCGTTTTTTGCAGCCATCCACAAACCGCGTTTTTTCTCCCTGGCCTTGATCGTCGGCGGGGCAAAACTGAGTCCAAGTACCCCCAGCAGTTTCACCACGCGTCCAAAACTTAAGTCGGCAATGGTTCCAGCCTCCAGTTGCTGCACCGTCTGGCGCGACAGACCAGCCAACCGCGCCAAGCGTAGCTGTGTCAACCCAAGGGCCAAGCGACGGGCGCGGACTGCTTGGCCGACTTCGTAGAGGTTCATGAATTGCCGTTTATGTGTGTAGAAAATATTTTACATCCATTTTGCTGGCAAGCAGAGTGCGTACTGGCTAAGTCCGATGTTAGTGCTCTAGATATTTACAGCATTGAGCTTAAACTGGCGAGTGGGATAGGTGATTGTGAGGTGTACTGTCAATAGCGGACACTCTTGTTTCAAGCCGCCCGTGATTGTTTGCTGAATTTTTCAGCAAACAACGCGGGTGGAACATTGCCAAGGCGCGAGTGGCGCCGCTGGCG
>NZ_JBNYXW010000030.1:0-21494 GCF_051380875.1 Janthinobacterium woesei | reverse complement strand
TGGAAATAAAAATCCACACTGCCCGCCGCGATTTTAATTCGATGTCAAGTGTATTTATATTAATGTTGAAAATAAATTACTTAAACGCACACCAATCCCTTAACTTGGGTGGATTGAGCCGCTTCCACCCTGTCCGGCAAGCGGTGCGCCAGCGCGTGCTCGCATACTTCGCGCGAAAAGGCGTTGGCTACCGCCTCGGCGCACCAGTCGCGGAACGAGAAACGGAAGCCGTGTACGGTGATGTCATCAAATTGCATGCGGCGCAAGACCTCCGTCAAACTCATATCCGATAACGGCGTGCCACGCTTGCGACCCGAAAAGACGACCTCGCCCTGACGCGGCACTGCGCGCAATAGCGCAAGCGCCTCACCCGACAGCGGCACGCGATGTTCCTTGCCTGCCTTCGTGCGTTGTGTTGGAATCGTCCACAGCGCTGCCTCCAGATCGATCTCCTGCTACCGCGCGCCCCTGACCTCTCCTGAGCGCGCAGCCGTCAGGATCGCAACGCCAGCGCCCGGGCAGCGATCCTCTCATTGTCCAGTATGGTCCGAATAGGTCCGAGACTGTTTCCCGCACTTTTCCCGTACCAAACAAAAAAGGCCTACACCACATCAGTGTAAGCCTTTGATATCAAACGAATTCTTGGTGGGAAGTGCAAGTTTCGAATTAGAAACAAAGTAACCATAGATCACAATAGCCTACGACAGCGCAAGCTGAAAATTGGTAACTTTCAGTACCTTCTACGCTAAAGGCATCTGACGCCACCTTCCATTGCCCCAAGTTTGCCCCAAGTTCACCAAAAGTACCACGAGCATAAGGAGGAAATTCAAGAGCAGAATGACAACGCTTTAGCAATTTCCTTTCAATACACGACTCTTTCTTCCGCCAGTATAAACTACGCCCTCCCCCGACATACCCGATTGAGGCGTCTCCATTTTTCGCACACAGGCGCAACTTCTACCGCGATTGAAAAGGGTTATCACGTTTCATATACGCACGGAGGGATGCAGCCGCCGCCATCCGCGCGCGCGGAGGGCGGAAAGCGGCAGCGCCGCCGTCCGCCTGACAATCAGTCCGGCGGTGAGCGCCGGGCAAAATGGCTTATGCGTTGCACAAGGCTGGCGGCAACCACACGGTACCCGCGAGGGTGCGCTCCGCAGCCTCGGCTGCCGCTGCCTTCTTCATTTTTTCCAGCGGTACGGCCGACTCGGCAGAGACTGCCTGCGTGAGCACCGCCATCATCTGCTCCTTCGAAACATGGTTGAAGTAATCGGCAGCGGTCGGCTTCCACCACTTTCCCATGTCCAGCCGCAGCGCCGTTGCCAGCACGGCATAGTCGGCGCAGGGGCCTTCGCGCTGCTGCGTGGTGTCGAGCGAACTGGCGACGCAAAACGCCAGCATTTCCAGCACTACTGCCTGCGGCTGGCCCGTGAGCCATGCCAGCCAGCTCTCGCTATCGTTCGTGGTCGACAGTCGTTCGACCAGCTCCTGCCTTCGGGCGTCAAAGGCCTGCGCCGCCGCGCCCTTCTTGACAACGTCCGCCAGCATGGGCCGGGTAAGACTGATCTTCGCCGCCGTGCCGTCAGCATAGGTTTGCAAGACCCTGCGCATCAAGGTATAGGTCAGGTAGCGCAGCGCCACCTCCCCCTGATCCATCATTTCCGCCTGTAGCGCCGCCGTGCGCTGCGATGTGAGTTCATGTGTCAGGCGATCCGAATGCACAGATTTCGTGCGACGCGGCTTGACCGAGTTGCCGTTAACTCCCGTCAACACCGCCATCTTTACTTTGTCGGTGGGCCGGATCAGGTCGCGCTTGACCACCAGCGCGCCACGCTCGTCAATCACCACCACGGCCCCGGCCAATGCCGCATCGTCCGCATGCGGCACGCTGGCTCGTGCGACATCGATGGCGCGCCGCTGCGCCGTCAGTTCATCCTGTTCGGCGGCCAAGGCAGCGCACGCTTCCTCGTCACCCTCCGCGTCCAGCGCTTCAATACGTTCCTCCAGCAACGCCAAACGCTCATCGAGTGCAGCCACACAAGCCAGCTGTTCGGCGCTCAGCTCCATCAAAATGGTACGTACGCGGCCAAATTCGCTGAGCGCCGCATGGTCGGCCCGGGGCAGGATTTCGACCCAGCCCAGCCCCTCTTTCATCAGCTTGGCGCGCTGTTTTTCCATCTTCGCCAAGGCAAGGCGCTCCAGCAGTGCCACGTCGCTGACATAGCCGGTACCGTTATCGCTGAACAGGTCACGCGTGACCGTACCACCGGCCTTCTCATAGACATTCACACCGACATACAGTGCCAGCCTGTCGGTCTTGATGTTGATCTGCTGCGCAGTCAGCAGGCGACGTAGTTCGTGGTGGGAGCGATTGAACTGGCCCAGGCTATCCCATGCCTGTTCCTGTGCGGCATGGTCGTCGCTGATGGCAAGCGCCATCATTTGCTTGAAGTCCGCCGCGTCGTTGCGGTACAAATCGAGCAAGCGCGGCGACACGTTCGCCAGTTTCAGGCGGCGCTTGACTTCGAGCACGTCCAGACGGAAGGCCAGCCCGATATCCTCGATGGCGCGGCCACGCTGGGTCAGTTCCAGCATGGCTTCGAACACATCGGCCGGATGCATGTCCACCCGCCCGAGGTTTTCCGCAAGGCTGAGGTCGATGGCCTCGTCTTCATTGACCAGCAGATATGGAATTTGATAATCATCCGGTAAATCGCCGTCGGCGATCAGTTCGCCAATGGACATCAAGCGGCGACGGCCTGCCACGATCTCGATGATGCCGGTTTCCACGCCATCGAGCAGTTGACGAAAGCCGATGAGATTTTGCAGCAGTCCCTGCGAACGGATCAACGCTTTGAGTTCAGCGTGATCGACCTGCTTTCGGCGCACGTTGAGCTTGCTTGCCACCATGCGGCTGTGACTGGCCGTATGGATGGTGGCATGCTGGGTGATCTGCGCGATGGTGTCCGCAATGACTGACAAATGGAAAACGCCATGGACGATCGGCGAGTCGGTGTCGATGGATTGTAAGGTGTGCATGATGACTCCTTGTCTCAGGTAAGTGGGTGCCGCGCCGTGGTGTCGGCGTGGCCTACTGCTGGGTCCATGGCAGTTTCGCCAGAAGGCGAAAAGCGGCATTCCGGACCACGAATGCCGCTGGCTGCGGCCCCTAATCGAGCGCCGCACGGATCATGCCGGCATTGCTCTGCTGGAAGATGAAGGCGGATAAAAGGTAATAGGCCTCGCCAAAGCACTGTCCGCCATTCATGAAGGACAGATTGCTGTACGCCATGGCGCAGGCGATGATGCCCGCCGTATTGGCGCTGACCTCCCCTTCAAACATGTTCTCGCAGGACAGACGGAACGTGCTGTCGGTCTGCGGTGCCATGTAAAAGCCACCATTCGACAGAGTGAAAAAGTCCCAGTAACCGCCGTTATAGTCCTTGCTCATGCGGCCCAGCATGTCGTAGACGGTGTTTTCCAGCAGGACGCAACGGAAGCCTGCCACCCTCGGCAGGCATTCCATCCGCTCCACTTCGCTGGTGACCAGCGTGGCGGTAATCGGCGTATCGGACAGCGGATGTTTCAGATGTACATTGGCAGTGGTTTGCATGGTCTTTCCTTTAAAAAAGTTGATCAAAGAGAGGTTTTGCAATCTGATCCTCTCGCTCGAACTCTCTCGCTCCCGCCCTGGGGCGGGCGGGGGGGTGGGGAAAGCCTTGCCCTCACGGGCAAGGTTGGAATGGGTGGGGTCCAAGGCAGCGAGGTAAGGGGACGCTACTGTCCCGTTCCGTATGTTTATCCCCCCACAAGCCCCCCTCACTTCAGCTGGGGGGGCTTGTGGGGGGATTGCAGGAACGGGATACCTGCGGCCCGTGCTGCCCACCTGGGGTTGGGCACCCGGCGCGCCGGCTTCACAGCGCAAGCGGCGGCGCAAGGGCTGTGCCAGCGCTGTTGGCTGGCACAGCCCTTGACAGCACCGGGCGCCCCTGGAAGGAACGCGGCCAGCTTCATAGCGCAAGCGGCGGCTCACGCGGCGTGACAGCGGGGGCATGCTGGCGCGCCGTGTGAAAGCGGACCTTCCTCACTTCAGGCCCTGTATATGCCGGCGCGGGTCAGCAAGGTTCCCCTGGACAGCACGCACAGGGGCCGAGCGCAGCGCTGGAGCGCCAGCGGAAGGACAAGGGACTGAGCCCGCCCATGGCGGGTCGAGACAAGGCCTTTTGTGGCTCGATTCACGAGAGGCCCGGTTTTCGGCGCACGCCGAAAATGGCCCAAACCACCACCAGACATACCAGCTTATCGCCCCCACTATCGGACTGCGAGCAAAGCGAACCCGGAGGGCCAATGGTCGCCCTGCCGAACACGCGTTGCCTGCGGTAAAGTGAACATGAACAACGCCCGCACCGGCATGAAAGCCTGACCGCCGTCACCGACGCATTAACGGCGGCACGCCTCGATCACAAAGCCGAGAGCGATCAGTTACGCACCGATCTGGCCAAAGCACGCGACAAAGCAGAGCAACAGGAAGCCACGGCGCGCGCCGAACTGGCCAGCGCGCGCGGAAGTGGCCGCATTGCGCGGCAAACTTGATGCGCTGGCCGGCCCAGTACCAGCCAGCAAGGCACGCCCCAACAAAAAAATGGATGGCCAGGCAGCCAAATAGAAACAGAAGACGTGGCTTGCCCGCCAGGCGTGCATTGATCTGGCACAGCATTCCACATCCAGTGGGCCGCGGCGGCCAGCCAACACAACTCGCATGAGAGTTACAGCAACAAGCAGACGTAAAGGTATTGGTAAGACAAAAACTGACGCATCGCTAGATACGCGACGCTCAACCCAGAACGGGGGGGTACGGGATTTTGTGTAAACGGGTTTTCGTTTAATGCTGCGACATCCGGTCATCGAACTGGATCGTGAAGCGATTTAGCGCTCCTTTCCAGTCCCGTATTGGCATCGTCCATTTCTTGCTGATGTTGTTGAGCGCCAGGTAAAACTGCTTGCTGACGGCTTCATCGGTGGGGAACGAGCTGCGGGTTTTGATGACTTTTCGCAGGCTCATATTAATCGATTCAATGGCGTTCGTGGTGTAGATGCGGGTGCAACCACGTGCGGTTGCACCCGATACAGTGGCTTCGATCAATTTTCTACAAGGCCACGCATGCTCTCCACCTGCCCTTTCGACCCCGCCGCCGCGCTTCGCCGGCGCGCCAGCGAACCCGAATGGCGTCGGTTCCCCTCCCTCTGGCAGACCTTTCCAGCCACGAAGCACGGCTTCCTCGACAGCGTGGTGCAGCTACAGACCGGGGCACCCAAGGCCGTCACCGCTGCGGTCGCTTCGGCTGCGCTGGAAAAATTCTTCTCCGAACACCGGCCCCAGGCACTGTACCCCTATGTGTGGGTCCGCAACGCACAGAACCTCGTCGCGGACGCGCGCGGGATGCACCACTGGCTCCATGAGGTGCTTGTCAGCTACGACGCCTCGGACATGCCCAAGACGGCGCCCATTCGCTTCGACAACGGCGTGCTGCTGACGCTGGACACGTCCCAGTTGATGTTCGGTAACACCAGTCGCTATGGCGCTGGCACCCAGGATTTGGTGCGACAGTACTGCGCCTACTTGCATATTGGGCCAGCGCAGCGCAGCGTGGCCGAGCTGGACGAGGAAACTGACGATGAATGCGAACCCGAGCCGGCGTCCGGCCCCAACCCTTGAATGGAGAACCACATATTGTGATCGTGGCACCAGGGCGATGACAGCCGCGCATCGGAGTATGCAAGACACCCTTCTTGACCGGAGTGTCGTCATGTGTGATCCTGTGCATGTCGGCGCTTCGCCGAAAGGAGTCCGTCCATGCTCGATCATCCCGTCTTCCAGACCATCGCCACTGTCGCCCGCACCGATCCGGAAGCGGGCGCCCAGGTCTGGGGTGCTGATCCGCATGGTTCCGTCTGGACCCTGGAACAGGCGGATCAGGGCGGAGCCTGGAGCTATTGGGCTCAACATGGTGACACTCCGCAGCCGATCGGCATGTCCGTCCTGGCCGCATCGGCCGATGCGTCGAAGACGCATCTCTACCTGTACGGTCTGGATGCTCAGGGTAAGCTCTGGGCTTCGATTGAGGATCCATCCAGCGAGACATGGAGTCCATGGCAGGGACCGGGCTATGCAAGTCAGACGCAGACGTTCACGGCCGTCACCGCAGCGCATGACGAGATCTGGTGTCTCGATGCGTCGGGGACGATCTGGACCTGCTGGGGATCTCCGGGTTCTATGAGCGGATGGGTCGTCGCATCCACCCCCTTCGGAGCCGCCTCTTCGATCGTGGCGGTTACGCGGCACGATGGTTCCGTGGCGCTCTATGCGACGGACCGGTCAAACCTTCTATGGAGCTGTTGGCAGACCTCCGAGGCCGGACTTTGGACCAGCTGGACACAGGTTCCCCTATCGTCTGGACAGACCCCGCAACTGACGGCATTCGTCGGAGTCTCGACGAACTCAAGCATCGTCATGCTCTGGGGCACCGACACCGCAGGATCCGTATGGTATCTTCCTCTCGGTGCAGCGACGGAGGCGCCCTGCTGGCAAGGGCCGTCCTGGAACTCCCAGCCCGCGCCTGTCGGGCCCATCGCGGTCGCATCTCAGAACGATGGCAGCCTGATCCTGTTCGGCGTCGGGTCGGCACATGCGCTATGGGATTCGTCGCAGAACGTCGATGGTTCATGGAACGGATGGTCGCGTAGGGTGGTGCCGTGCATCGGCGATGCCTTCGTGCTCGACAACCGAAGCGACGCAGAGGCGTTCTTCCTGGCGGGACCTCCTGCGAGCTGGAACGGAGAGAACGGAGGGGTGCATACGCTCGTTCTGCCCGGCATGGGTCTTCTCAGATTCGCCGATGGTCCTCCGGAATACAGTCCCAACCAGGTCAACCCCAACGCCCGGATCCTCTGGCCGATCACGCTCTCCGATACGCAGGGCGGTCGTGGAGGCGTATTCCACGACCTCGACCCTCTGCTGATAGGCATCGACGATGGCGGATCGTACTCGATCACCACCCAGGGAGCGACCAATCCCTCATGGACCGTATCCGGACCGATCCGGGACGGGGAGCCGTGGATCGACCGCAAGGTCTACAGGCCCGGCGAGAGGATCGTCGTCAACTACGACACCACCTTCTACGGAGGGCCCGTCGATCTCTGCATCGTCAGGTCCAGCGAGGCCTATCGGGCCAATCCCCAGCCGGTCGCGATGCAGTCCGTCAATGGAAAGGGGACGGTCGATTTTCCCGTTCCCGATGCCGGCGGCTACGTTCTGAAGGGCTGCATCGATGGGCGTGCCGTACTCGGCCACGGCCGTCTCATGGTCAAGTCGGGCTCACGATCCATGCCAGCCGGCCGTCACATCATGAGCACCACCGCAGCTGGATCCGATACGGCACTGCACATGATCGTGACCGTGATGGATGCCGGGCACCGTTCCATGTGGCATGGAGTCGGGATTCCTGGTTCCGATGCGATCACATGGACGCAGAGTGCGGGCGGAGAGGACTTCCCGGTCGCGGAATCCGAGATCGTGCTCCATTCCGATGGCAGCCTTACGTACTTCGCTCTGGATGGAGACGGTCGCATCAGGATGAAGCACGGTGACGATGCATGGTCGTCTGCAGGATGGAACGGACAACCCGTCGCCTTCAGCGATCTCAGTGCATCGCACGAGAATGGCATTCTCGCCATCTATGCGCTGGACGAGAGCGGCTCCCTGTGGTCGTCCGCCTTCGGTGGCACGTCATGGGGATCGTGGCAGGCTTTCGCGGCTTCGGGCATTCCCACCTTCGTCGACATCAGTTCTGCAGCGGGATACGTCGCCGGAGTCGATGGATCGGGTGAGTTGTGGTTCTCCGCACCGGGATCGGCCTCATGGGTCCAGGCGGTCGGTGGGAGCGGTTCCTTCCTGCTCGTCGACATGACATGGGATCCAGCCGCATCGCAGGCCAGTCTCTGGGTCACCGACGGAGAAGGAGGAATATGGTCCGGTGCCATCGTCCAGGGCGCTGCCACCATGACTCGGCTTCCGACCACAGGACCATTGGCCTTCACGTGTCCTGTTCCGGTGACAGGCGACTTCTGCGTGGTGCAGCAGGGCGCAAGGACGTTCGTGTGGGCAGTATCGGGCCTCATACAGATCTGGGGTGGGGTTCTCGGCGAGACGATGTGGGATGGTCCCACCTGGGGAGGTCTGAGACTGGAACCAGCCCCTCCGATCATGTCGGTGGCCGCCTTTGTCGATGCTCCATCGGGAAAGCAGACCATTCTGGTCGCTGCCCTCGACCTGTCCCGAGCATCCGGCACCAGTCTCTGGACTGGGAGCCTGGATGCGTCTGTCAATCCTCCGGAATGGGATCTTTGGAATCCGGAGCCCGCCCCCGACGGCCAATCTCTGATCGCCGAGATAGTGGCCGCACATGCAGGAGCTTCGCGCGTATGGGCACGCAATGCGGCAGGTCAGTTCTTCGCCGGATCGTTGTCCTCGGGAGATCTCACGTGGCAACCGGCGATGACCGGGATCGCTGCAAGGATTGCGGCGGCTCTTCTTCCGGATGGAACAGAAGCGGCGTGGATCGTACGTCCCGATGGCAGCGTCGAGCAGGGCGTTGCGGTCTCCGGTGCGGTGAACTTCTCGCCGGTTCCGGGCGTCGTGGCGCGTGAGATCGCCGCCGTCTCTTCAGAGGCGGCCTCCCTGCGGCGGACTCTCGTAATCGGAGTGGACCCATCTCGCGTACCCTTCGACTTCTACGCATCTTCATCCACGGTTCCCGTCGTCCGCTCTCCCGCATTCGGCATTCCTGCGCCATCCGTGATGCTGATGTCGATGGAGATGGGAACATGGAGCGGCGGTTCGAAGCTCAGGGCGTTTGCTCTGGACGCCGACGGGTGGCTTTGGTCCGTCGCCGAGGATGGTTCGGACAACTGGGGTTCGGCATGGGAGGGTCCCCGATGGAAAGGACAACCCGCACGATTCTCCAGGGTCCAGTGTTCCGGCGATGTCGTCTTCGCGGTCGATACTGCCGGACTGCTCTGGCGTCTCGATGCATCCACGGACGTCTGGGAGGGACCGGATTGGGGACATGCGTCGATGCTCTCCAATTCCAATCCCCCGCTTACATCCTCCACGTTGCATTCGGCAGCACTGCTCGCTGGCTCTGAAGGTGATGGCATCGCGACTTCGAGGCGTTCCACCCAGCCGCTCGTGAATCCCTCCAGCAGAGGAGGCCGATACGTCTACGGCTTCATGATAGAGGCCGAGGACCGGACTTCGGTCTTTCAGGTGACGCAGCCGGCCCCTGGTTCGCCTGGACAGTACTTCCTTAACGGACCGACGGACGTGTCATATCCGAACGATCCCATTCTCTATCCGGCGACCGGCACACGCATGCCGATGGGATTCATCAAGAATCTCCTGTTCCCGGCCACCAATAGAGAACAGGCGACACAGGGCGCATTCGAGATCGTCACGGTGCAGCAGACCACGAGCAGGCCGGTCGTGACCAGATTCTTCCGCACGGTCGCGTCGGCGCCTTATGGTTCCGTACCGGGGCGGATGACGCGTCACCTCAGAATGAATCCCATCCTCGCATTCTACCCGGGTGATTCTTCGACGGACAGGGATCGCTACAGGAGGATGACGGCCGCTGCCGTCGTCATGATGGTCAACCTGTTCGCCAGGTTCTCGCTGACCGTGGAGGTCCTGCCGGTGCAGGAGGTCGAAGTCGGTTCGATGGTCAACTTCGACCTGTCTCTCGAACCGACGGCGTCCCTGCTCAAGCAGCATGCTCGTGATGACTCAATCAACGTGATCTGGGCCACGGCTGCGACGGGCCGCTTGGGCGCCGGCATAGCCGGAGGTCTGCCCGGCGTCAGGAGCGCTAATCCCGACTTCACCTACTTCGGGGTTCTTGCGCTCCTGACACCCATTATGATACAGCCATCGGCCGAATGGCTCTCCAGGAACACATCGCACGAGATCTGTCACTTCCTCGGGCTCACTCATGAGAGTTCGCGCAATGTCGCCAACAATCTGATGCTGACGAACGTCAATGTGATCGGCCCCAATCTGGAGGTCGATCAGCTCTGGATCGTGCAGAACTCCGTGATGGCGGAGGAGAGGATCGCCTACTCCACACCTGATCAGGGCATCTCGATCATCGAAGTGCGTACGTCCACCCAGAACGGATGGGGCCTGTTCGACGGGCCTGGCACGGATGTGACGATGAGGATCAGTCTCCTGAGGACCGATGGCTCCATCGTCTGGACCGGAAATCTCGGAGAATCCTTCGCGATCGAGAGGGCGTTCAGCGCGGGCAACAATGATCTGTTCCACTTCTCCCTGCCGAAGTTGGACCTGTCGTTGTTGGCTACGGCCAGGATCGAGTGGGCCGGCAGCATCTTCAGCTCCGGCGACACCTGGTCGTCGAACGGCTTCCATGTCAGGCTGTTCAACAATTCGCGTGCTCTCCTCGCGACTGCCGACGTCTCGCAGCCGTTCTCCTTGAGCTACGGCTCTCCCTATCGATCGGCACCCGTGGTCGACGTAGCGTAGTCGTTCGCCGGGTCGCGCTTTCTTCAGCGCGACCCGGCGAGGCTCATCCCTCGTAGGCCTGCACGACGCCGATGTCCCGGGCTCGATGCCGATCGTGGAGGAGGTCGTCCACGAGTGGTTCCAGCAGCAGCTGGTCGAGACCGTCATGAGCGCATCGGCGCTCAAGCAGGGCGGACGCTGGAGCAGCCAGGAGATCGAGAAGCTCTGGGACGACACCGCCCTGACCGCGGCGATCCTTCCGCGCTATCACGTGGAATGTCGATCAAGCGGGCGCTGGGCCAGCGCCTGGTGACTCTCAGGATCGACTGAAGGACCTTTTGTAGACGTTCACGCCGTCCGAACACTACATCTATCTAAGTTCGTCCAGCGTCACGATGCCATCCTGTACGGAGCTATTAACCGGGCGTTTCGGCACCCTTGGTGGTAGCAAGCTGCTCCCGTACGTTGCCCGATAAAATCGCTTGTGGTTGATCGCTAACCTCTACGGAACACCCACGAGCTACCAACACCAAGACGAGCACCTGCAGCTCAACTACGGGAACGAATTATTGGGCTGCCGGGCCATCTTCTTGTTGGATACATACCAGCGGGTCATCGGCATCGCGAGCAGTGGCCCAAATTGCGGCTCACTACCTTAAATGTGGGCCATCTCTATCCACTGTCCAACGCTAGCAACACGATGTGGAGAATCTTCACTTGACTGACGAAGCGCAGCGGCAAGCGTGCAAGCGCGGCCCTGTAGGCCCACTTCAAGCTGGCCTTCAGGCGAGCGCAGTTGTATGGGATAAGCCCAACGGCTAAGGGTTACGCGCAGCGTAGCCCTTATTGAGTGACATTCGTCCCAAGTACCAGGCATACATGCCTAGCCATGTAGCGCCCCGCACGCCATCCCACTTGCCTGTTTTGATGCTCGTAGTCACAGTTGCATACCTATATTTGCGCCTGAGCCGCAAAATTACGCTGGATTCGCAGACCGTCCAGCGACTGGTGCTTGTCCTGCCAAGCTTTCACCCACAAAGGCTGCCGACCGCGCCCACTCCACTGCTGCTCGTGATTATCGGGATTGCGGTACACCGTAAGCGTAAAGCCAGCGCCGTCTTGAACTCTGCGTCGAATTGCTAGATGATGGCATGACACCGCTGGGAAGCGGCGTGTTGTTTAAGTCGAGGCGAACTGCGCGGCACAGTTCCAGGGCAGGAAGTCGTCGACCCGGTTGACCGGGTGCTCGGCGATGTTGGCCAGCACATGGCGCAGCCAGGCTTCGGGGTCAACACCGTTGAGTTTAGCCGTGCCAATCAGCGAGTAGATGGCGGCAGCGCGTTCGCCACCGCTGTCGGCGCCGGCAAACAGGTAGTTGCGGCGGCCGATGGCGACACCGCGCAGCACCCGTTCGGCGGCCGAGTTGTCGATCTCGATGATGCCGTCGTCGCAGTAGCGCAGCAGCGCCGGCCACAGGTTCCGCGCGTACTGTATCGCTGCCGCCGTGTCCGATTTGCGCGAGAGTTTTTCGAGCGTTGTGCGCAACCAGCGGTCGAAGTCGCCGAGTAGCGGCCGCGCCCGCTGCTGGCGCACCAATTTCCGTTCGTGTGGTGGTTTGCCGCGTATCTCGGCTTCGATCACATACAGTTCGGCGATCCGGCGCAGTGCCTCGGTGGTGATGGCCGACGGCCGGGCCGCGTGCAGATCGTAGAATTTTCGGCGCGCATGCGCCCAGCACGCCGCCTCCTAAATCGTGCCATCGACGTACAGCGCGTTGAAGCCGGCATACGCATCGGCTTACAAGATACCGTTGAAGTTGGCCAGATGGGTTTGCGGATGGATGCCCTTGCGGTCCGGCGTGTAGGCAAACCAGACCACCGCCGGCGTGCTGTCGCCGGACGCGCTGTCGTCGCGCACGTAAGTCCACAACCGCGCCGTCCTGGTCTTGCCGTTGCCCGGGGCCAGCACGTGAATCGGGGTATCGTCGGCGTGCAGCTTGGCACCGGCCAGCACGTGACGACGGATCACATCCACCAGCGGGCGCAGCAGTACGCGTTCCAGCTCGACACCTTCGCGGGCATAGATCACCGATTGGCGGTACAAGGGTAGATGGTCGGCGAACTTGGCCACCAGGATGTGTGCCAGCAGGCCCGGTCCGGCAATGCCACGCGCGATCGGTCGGCTTGGCGCGGGCGCTTGCACGATGGTGTCGCAGCACTTGCACGCCAGTTTCGGACGCACGTGGCGAATCACGCGGAAGCTGGCCGGTATGAACTCAAGCTATCCCCCTGTGTCAGGATAGATGTCGCGTCACTTGATTCAAATTCATCCAACCGGGGGCGGAGCAAAGACATGCAGTGAAACGCTACTCAGCAGAACGCAAGGAAGCCATTCTCAGGCGGATGATGCCGCCGGAGAACAGGTTGATATCCGAACTGGCGCGGGAGAATGGGATCTCGGAACAGACGCTTTATACTTGGCGACGAAATTTGAAATCGCAGGGAGTGCCAGTGCCGGGAAATGGGAAGAATGCCGAGGAATGGTCCTCGAAGGACAAGTTCGGCGTGGTGCTGGAGACGGCGCACCTGAACGAAGCGGAGCTAGCCGAATACTGTCGCAGCAAGGGGCTGTTCGTTGCCCAGATTATGCCGTGGCGCGCGGCATGCCAGGAGGCGAATGCCCACCAGGTTGATCGCGATCGCGAGCTGCTTGCGCAGAGTAAGAGCGACCGTAAAGAAATCAAGCAGTTGAAGAAGGATTTGCAGCGCAAGGAGAAAGCACTGGCTGAAGCGGCCGCGCTGATCATTCTCAGAAAAAAAGCCCAGGCGATCTGGGGGGAGCCAGAGGACGACTGATAGGCGCCCCAGATCGCCAATTGGTGACGGCGTTGATTGAAGACGCTGTCGGCCTGGGGTGCCGGCGTGCAAAGGCTTGCGAGATGCTCGACATCAGCCTGCGCACCTATCAGCGCTGGACGCAGGAAGACGGCCATGGCAAGACGGACGGCCGTAAAGGCAGCCGACGCACGGCGCCGGCTAACAAGCTCAGCGAAGACGAGCGGCGGCAGATCCTCATGCTCGCCAATAGCGCTGAGTTTGCCAGCAGTCCGCCTAGCCAGATCGTGCCGACGCTGGTGGACCAGGGCGAGTACCTGGCGTCGGAGTCGACCATCTACCGGATCTTGAAAGCTGAGCAGCAGCAACATCGTCGGGGACGGGCAAAGAAACCGAACACAAGGGTCGCGACGAGCCACTGCGCGACCGAAGCGAACTGTCTGTGGGCATGGGACATCACTTGGTTGCCAGCGGGTGTGAAGGGGCTGTATTTTTACTGGTATATGGTGCTCGACATTTACAGCCGCAAGATCGTCGGGCATGAAGTCCATGTTGCCGAGTCGGCGGAATTGGCGTCGCTATTGCTGCGCAAGGCCAGTCTGGCCGAGGGGCTGGCTGGTCGGGCGGTTGTGCTGCATTCGGATAATGGCAGCTCGATGAAAGGCGCGACGATGCTGGCGACACTGGAAAAACTGGGCATCGTGCCGTCGTTCAGCCGGCCCCGGGTGAGCAACGACAATGCCTACGCTGAGTCGTTGTTCCGGACCTGTAAATACCGCCCAAACTATCCCAGCAAGCCATTCGGCGATGTCGATGAAGTACGCGAATAGACACTGCAATTCGTGCAATGGTACAACCACCAGCACAAACACAGTGGCCTGAAATTCGTGACGCCGGCATAGCGCCATGATGGTCAAGATGCCGCGATCCTGCGGCACCGAGAGCACGTCTACGAGGCTGCGAAACAGCGACGTCCGGAGCGATGGTCCGGCGCGACTCGGGACTGGAAATTGAAGGACGAGGTTTGGCTGAATCCCGAACGAACTCAGCCAGAAGCACTTAAACAAGCCGCATGACTTGACGCGACATCTTTGTTGACAACTACCGGTTAGGCTGTCAGCGCGTCGCTACAAGGCGGACGGAATGGGGGATCGTACAATGGGAGCGGCAAGCGCAAGGCGACAAATTGCGGCGGCACATTGGCATCCGCCACCAGCATGGAAAAGCCGCCGAAGGCGGTATCAGGGAAAAACTGAAGGTGGTCAACGGCGTGCAATGCCTAGTGGCCGGACTTGCCGGGCACGTCGTTGTTGCGATCATCATGATCGACATCGCCGCTGTGCCCCAGATGGATATGCTCATGTGCGCTCGCATCCGGGTCGAGCTGGCCAATATGCTCCATCTCATGTGCAAGGCGAACGCTACTGCCCGTCCATGCGCCGCTATTCATCATGGACATGACGAACATAAAAAAGGCGAGGTAGTGGGAGAGTGACTTGCGCATTGCCCGGAATGTATCACGACTGCCATGACTTTGCGAGTGCTACTTGCAAGAGAAAAATTTCACCACAACACATGAAAAACATTTACATGAAAAACATTTAGTAAACAATGGAGTCGACAGTTTTTACAATCATCGCAACATTCAGACATGCGGAAGTCATGGAAACCATCGCTCTACAATGCATTCTGCTCGTTGTAGATCCACTACGTCAACCATCACGCTTATCAAGGGAACGTCTTGGAAAATGGAAAATAATCACGCTAAGCTATTTTAGAGCAGCTCAGTGCCAGCTAAGTCAGCTTCGGTAGTCTCTCCATTGCGCAAATACCTGCGTTCCTTTTGGAGAATCACCATGAATCGCTACAGCAAACTTTCTCTTCTGGTTGTCGCCATCGCCACTGCGGGCACCGTCGCCTATGCTGCCCAAGGTAGTATGGAAAACGATGCCATGGCCATTGCGAAGGCCAAAATCCCGCTTGTACAGGCTGTCACCACTGCCGAGCAACACGCCAACGGCAAGGCTGCACGCGCCGAGTATGAGAACTCGAAGCAAGGATGGGTCTATGACGTGGAGGTCGTCAGTGGGGCCAAAGTCTTTGATGTCAAGGTCGATGCCGACAAGGGCACGGTCATTTCGTCCGCTGAAGACAAAGCGGATCACGATGACGACCACGACAAGCAAGACTGACTACACGCCAGTATGATCGGGTCATCCCCTTGGGGATATCCGACCACGGAGATCCTATGGAAGACTACAATTACGCACTATTTCTCTGGCTTAATGCACCAGAATACCCAAGCACGCTGCTGCTAGCCTTCGCCACCTTTTTCGCTGAGTATGCCATTTGAGGGCTACCGGCCATCATCGGGTTCGGTGGATGCGTAAATGATTGCATCTATGACTGGGCTAAGTTTGACTGGCGATACTTGTATCAAAACCCATATGCCTTGGACGGAGATAACTCTATGAATACGCTGGCCACACATCCCACATCAAATTGGCTCAACAAAGTTCCCGAAGTGACGCTCACGTTCTGGATCATCAAGATCATGTCCACGACGGTCGGAGAAACAGGAGCCGACTTTTTGGCTGTCAATGCAGGCTTCGGCCAAGGCATGACGCGCACAGTGATGGGCGCGCTGTTGGCTGTTTCCCTATTTATGCAGTTGCGTACGCGGCGCTACACGCCCTGGATTTACTGGCTTACGGTCGTGCTGGTCAGCGTGGTCGGCACTCAGATTATTGACCTACTAACCGATGGGCTAGGCGTGAGCCTGTATGTCAGCACGTCGGCATTTGCCGTGGCGCTTGCGGGGATTTTTGCAGTTTGGTTTTGGGTGGAACGCAGCTTGTCCATCCATGAAATTTTCACGCGACGTAGGGAGTTGTTTTACTGGTCGGCCATTCTCTGCACATTTGCATTGGGTACTGCGGCAGGTGACTTGGCGACCGAAGCGCTTGGCCTAGGCTTCACATGGGGGGCGGTGTCGTTCGGCACACTGATCGCTATCACCTATGCAGTATTCCGCTTAGGCGGTAGCGCCGTACTGACTTTTTGGATTGGCTACATCCTGACTCGCCCTTTCGGTGCAGCGTTTGGTGACCTGCTGACGCAGGCCAAGGCCTATGGGGGCCTCGGTATGGGTGCCATGTGGACCAGCGCTCTATTTCTGACCGTGATCGTGATGCTGGTGGCCGTTGCGCAGTTCAGCGTTGGCAATCGCATGAATGCACAAGCCGTCGAATAAACTCTATCTAATAATTCAAGGAAAAATCATGCGCCATCTGCATTCGATAACTCACTCCGTTGCCACTCTATCGGCCATCGCTCTCTTGGCCCTTGCTGCTGGCTGCTCAAAGTCCACCAACACCGGTACGGCAGGCTCTGCTTCATTAGCAACAAGTCAGGCTACTTCTGCGCCGCAGGCAAAGACTGCATCCAAGCTGGGGGACCTGTCTGCGTTTCGAACCATAGCAGCAGAGGTTGCGACCATCGTAGATAAAGGCGATCTGCCAGCTGCTAAAACGCGGATCAAGGAGTTGGAAGTTGCATGGGACTCGGCGGAAGCAGGCTTGAAGCCACGTGCAGCGGCTGACTGGCATTTGCTCGACAAGTCCATTGACCGCGCCCTTAGCGCCCTACGTGCAGATGCGCCCAGTCAAATCGACTGCAAAAAAGCTTTAGCTGACCTGTTGACCATTTTTGACTCCCTCCAAGCCAAGTCCTAACTAGCAAACAGGAATTGAGATGAATATTTCAACAGAAAAAGCATTAGGCAAAGTCCCAGAAGTGACGCTCGCTTTCTGGGTCATCAAGATTGCAGCCACCACGCTCGGCGAAACAGGTGGCGATGCCGTTTCGATGTCGATGAATTTGGGCTACCTGATTGGTACGGTTATTTTCTTCGCCATATTTCTGGCGGCGGTCTTTGCGCAAATTAAGGCCAAGACCTTTCAGCCCTTTCTTTACTGGACCACTATCATTGCAACCACTACGGTCGGCACGACGCTGGCTGATTTTGCAGACCGATCTCTCGGTATTGGGTATGCTGGTGGCTCCACCTTGCTTATAGCTTTATTGTTCGGTTCCCTGTTTATATGGCATCGAACGCTAGGTTCAGTGTCGATCAGCACGCTCAGTTCGCCGAAGGCCGAGATGTTCTATTGGGTAACCATCATGTTTTCTCAGACCCTGGGAACGGCACTGGGCGATTGGACAGCGGATTCAGCAGGCTTGGGCTACACCGGCGCCGCCATGGTGTTCAGCGCGTTGTTGGCCTTGATCGTTGCAGCTTACTATTGGACAAATGTATCGCGGACCCTGCTTTTTTGGGCAACATTCATTTTGACCCGCCCTCTCGGAGCCGTAGTGGGGGATTTTTTGGATAAGCCGCTCAGTGCAGGCGGTCTGGCCCTGAGTCGTTACTCAGCATCAGCGGCACTATTCGCCTTCATTTTGACTAGCATTTTGCTATTCAAGCAAAGGGCTGCCAGAACGACGCATTGAATTATCGGTATAAGTAGGAGGAATAATGCGAGTATTGCTGGTCGAAGACGACACCATGATTGGCGAAGCTATCCAAGGGGCGCTGAAAGATGCCTCTTATGCGGCCGACTGGGTAAAAAACGGTCAAACTGCCCTCACGACACTGAGTTGCCAGCACTATGACCTGGTGCTGCTCGACCTTGGACTGCCTGGCAAGGATGGGCTGGAGGTGTTGACCAACATCCGCGCCAAGGACAACCCCGTTCCACTGCTCATCATCACCGCCCGTGACGGCCTTGATGATCGACTGCGCGGCTTGGATGGCGGGGCCGATGACTACGTGCTTAAGCCCTTTGAAATGGCCGAACTACTGGCCCGCATGCGCGCCGTGCTACGACGCAAGGGAGGGAGCGCAACGCCCCTGCTCAGCAACGGCGTTGTCTCGCTCGATCCGGCCACGCGAGAGGTCGCAGTCAACGATAGTGCCATGGTGCAACTATCCAACCGTGAGTTCGCGTTGTTGCAAGCCTTGCTGGCACGTCCCGGTGCAATTCTTTCCCGCAGTGATCTGGAAGACCGTATCTACGGATGGGGTGAAGAGGTGGAAAGCAATGCCGTCGAATTCCTGATCCATGCACTGCGGCGCAAACTAGGCGGCGAAATCATCAAAAATGTCAGGGGGGTTGGATGGATGGTTTCAAAAAACGCTTGAACGAGTCAGTCCAGTTCAAGCTGTCGTTTTCGCTGTCGCTGGCCATTTTGGTCATCGCATTGGTAGCAGGCATATTTTCTTTCCTATCAGCATTCGACGAAGCCCACGAGTTGCAAGACGACATGCTGCACCAAGTTGCGGCGCTGTTTGATCGACAACACCTCCAGCCTGCACATCTTGGAGACGATGGACGTGTCAAAGACAGCGATGAAGAGTCCCGCGTCATCGTCCAGTATCTAGCAGATGACAGCAAGGCGGCCGAAAAAGGAGCGGAGGGAGCACCGCTGCCACTACCAATCACGCTACGCGATGGTCTGCATACCATTGAAGTCAACGGCGAGCCGTTCCGTGTGTTGGTTAAAACAACGTCCAACGGCAGGCGAATCGCCGTGGCGCAAGAAACCGGCGTTCGAGATGAAATTGCACGCGACAGCGCCTTGCGTACCTTAATGCCGTTACTGATTTTGGTTCCAATCCTGCTTTTGATCGTGGCTGATCTTGTGCGCAAGATGTTCCGGCCCATTGCTTCTTTGTCGGCGGAAATCGACCAACGCGCCGAACAGGAATTGCATCCAATCGAGGAAAAGCATCTTCCTGCTGAAGTGCGCCCGTTCGTGGTGGCGATCAACTGTTTACTTGTCCGAGTTGACAAAGCGATGGAAACACAGCGCCGGTTTGTCGCGGATGCGGCGCATGAGCTTCGCTCTCCGTTAACCGCCTTGTCACTGCAAGCCGAGCGGCTGGCCGAAGCAGATATGCCTGACCTTGCACGTGAACGTCTCAAGACATTGCGCCGAGGCATCGAGCGTGGCCGGAACCTATTGGATCAGCTTCTCATCTTGGCCAAGGCTCAGTCTGCGCTCGACCTACCCGAGTCGCCCGTATCGGTGCAGGACGTCTATCGACGTGTGCTGGAAGACCTTATGCCTCTGGCAGAAGCCAAACACATCGATATTGGTGTTGAAGGAGAGCAAGACGCCCAACTCTGGGTTAACGAACTGGACATGATTGCCGTCGTCAAGAATTTGGTTGATAACGCCATCCGTTACACGCCGGATGGCGGCAGGGTCGATCTTTCTGTCGTAGAGGAAAAAGGTCGCGCAATATTGCGAATCAAAGACTCAGGACCAGGTATTCAAGTCGTAGAACATGATCGGGTGTTTGACCCGTTCTATCGTATTCTTGGGAGCGATCAGGTCGGATCAGGTCTGGGCCTTACCATCGTTAAGGCGGTCACGGATCGGATTGGCGCTGAGATTCAAATGGGATTCTCAGACGAAGTGAAGCATTCTGGCCTGTGTATCTGTGTGCTCATGCCGCTGGCTAAACCACTTTAAGGAAATATATGGCGACATCAACTGGCTGGTTCTATTGGGCAATTCTATCCGCCGTATTTGCAGCACTGACTGCTATTTTTGCCAAGATAGGAATTCAGAGAGTCGATTCTGATCTGGCCACCTTGATCAGAACGGCGATCATCATTGTCGTACTGTCCGTCTTCGTGACTTACACGGGCAAGTGGTCCAATCCCTTCGAGCTTTCGTCGAAGACTTGGTTGTTTCTTGGGTTGTCTGGCCTAGCCACTGGCGCGTCTTGGGTATGTTATTTCCGGGCACTCAAGATAGGTGAGCTTCCCCTGAAATTTCGTCTTCCACAGGTGACGTAAAATAACGTTACTTTGGAAGAGTTAGAAATGAAGAAAATACCGAAACAGGCATACACGGTCGAGTTCAAAGAACTGGCCGTGAAGCGCGTGGTGGCGAAAGACCAAGCGATTCCGGCGACAGCCAGGGAGCTTGGGCTGAGCGACCAGACGCTGCGCAACTGGGTGAAGGCGGCTGCCTCGGGCCAGCTCAAGGGGGCTGACAGCAAGGTGGTGACGCCCGACGCGATGGAGTTGTCTCGGCTGCGAGTGGAGGTCGCGCGCCTGAAGCGGGAGAACGAAATTATAAAAAAGCAGCGGCGTACTTCGCGCGGGATGTTCTGTGAAGTATGCCTGGGTTGACCAGAATACCGAGGTATTCGCGTTGACCGAAATGTGTGCCGTGCTGGACGTGAGTATCAGCGATTATCGGGCATGGAAGCGTGGCGGCACGCCTGGCCGTAAGCGCTTGACGGACACCCAGACGTTGACGGTGATACGCGCCATCCATGCTGAACTCAAAGGAGCTTACGGCAGCCCGCGCATGGTGCGTGAACTGCGGCTGCGGGGCTTCACAGCTGGCAAGGAACGTATCGAGAGGCTCATGCGTGAGAATGGCATTCGCGCCCGTCATAAGCGGCGCTACAAGGTCACCACGGACTCGAAACATGGTCTGCCGGTGGCGGAGAACCTGCTCGACAGGAACTTCACGCCGAGCGCTCCTAATCAGGTCTGGACGGCGGACATGACGTATCTTTGGACCGACGAAGGCTGGTTGTATCTGGCCATCGTTCTGGACTTGTTTAACCGGGAAGTGATTGGCTGGTCGCTCAAATCCCGCATGACCAGCGATATATCATCAGGGAACTCTACCCATTTATTCTGGACGATTTGGTGAAGGCAGCAGTTATTTCTTGACATAGGAGCGTCAACGCCCCGACAGAGAGCTGGTTTAACAGCGTCAAGAATGAGCGGTACCATGGCCATCGCTATGAGACGCATGCCGAGATGAAGGCCGCCACCTTCGAGTACATTGAAGTCTTTTATAATCGCAAACGACAGCATTCAACGCTTGGCTATCAGTCACCAATCCAGCATCTCGAAAACTGGGAACGTGAGCATTGTGGTGGTCAAGTAATTTCGGACACAACAATAGGTTCGCGTGCTGCCATTTTCCGTTCATAGACGGTGGGTGGCAGATTGCCCAATGCTGAATTGATACGCTTGCAGTTGTAGAAG